>NZ_BADD01000051.1 GCF_000333455.1 Rhodopseudomonas sp. B29 | reverse complement strand
GGCCGCGCCGAGGGCCGCCCAAGCTCTACGACGGCACCTGGCGCGACCGCGCCGCCTCGGAGGCCCCCGTCGGCGTCAAGCCCACCATCCGGCTCAAGGCGCCGCTGGACGGCGAGACGGTGATCGAGGATCAGGTCCAGGGCCGCGTTGCCTGGCAGAACGAGAATCTCGACGACCTCGTGCTGCTGCGCAGCGACGGCACGCCGACCTACATGCTGGCCGTGGTGGTCGATGACCACGATATGGGCGTCACCCACGTCATCCGCGGCGACGATCATCTGATCGTCGAGGCCCTTTTGCCACGACAGCCGGCTGACCACGCCGACCAGCAGTGCATCCGCCGCGGGCTTCAATCCAAACCTTGTCTGCAGCGCCTGCTTGTTGCGCGCGCGGGCGCCGATGGTCTCGACATCGTAGGAGACCGGAATCAGCTCATCGCAGGCCGGATCCCAGACCTTGTCGTCGATGCCGTTGAGGATGCCGGACAGATCGCCGGCGCGAAGCCGCAGCAGGCCGTCGAGCCCCATGCCGGCTTCGGTGCCCTGGATCTCCTGCGCGTAGCTCGGCGACACCGTGGTGATCCGGGTCGCGAGCTGGATGCCGGCCTTCAGATAGCCGATCGAGCCGTAATACTCGACGCCGTCCATCGCGTAGGCGCGCTCCGGCAGGCCGAGCCTGGCCAGGAGTTCGCGCGGAAATTGGCCCTGGTACGCGAGATTGTGGATGGTGAAGACGGTCTTCGGCCCGCGCTTGCCGCTGTAGTGCAGATAGGCTGGGAGCAGCCCGGTCTGCCAATCATGGGCGTGCAGCACGTCCGGCGCATAGCCGGGCATGAGGCCCTGACCGAGCCGCGCGCCGGTCTGCGCCAGAGCCGCAAGCGCAGCGCGTTGTC
>NZ_BADD01000052.1 GCF_000333455.1 Rhodopseudomonas sp. B29 | reverse complement strand
TGCGATCGCGTCCTCACCGATACTGTGCGGGTTGTGGCACCAATCGGTGAAGAAGTGACGCAGCCAGATCTCTTCGCGGCCGGCGATCAGCGCCTCTGGCAGATCGGCGACCTGATGAAACAGGAAGAACCAGTATTCGCGCGCGATGCAGCGCCGCTTCCTCGGCATCGTCGAGCGCAAGATGCCGTTCATCATCGGCGTCGCCGGCTCGGTCGCGGTCGGAAAGTCGACCACCGCGCGCGTGCTGCAGGCGCTGCTGGCGCGTTGGTCGCCGCGCCCGAGCGTCGACCTCGTCACCACCGACGGCTTCCTCTATCCCAACGCGGTGCTGGAACGTGCCGGGCTGATGCAGAAGAAGGGTTTTCCCGAGAGCTACGATCTGCCGGCGCTGCTCGGCTTTCTGTCCGACATCAAGTCAGGCCGCCGCAAGGTCAAGGCGCCGATCTACTCGCATCTCACTTACGACATCGTGCCCAACAAGTTCACTGTGGTGGACCGGCCGGACATCCTGATCGTCGAGGGCGTCAATGTGCTGCAGACCGGCCGGCTGCCGCGCGACGGCCAGGCGGTGCCGGTGGTGTCGGACTTTTTCGACTTCTCGGTGTATCTCGACGCCGACGAGCCGGTGCTGCGCGACTGGTACGTCAAGCGCTTCCTGGCGCTCCGCGACACCGCCTTCCACGACCCGCGGTCCTACTTCCA
>NZ_BADD01000053.1 GCF_000333455.1 Rhodopseudomonas sp. B29 | reverse complement strand
TCGACCGCCGAGTATTGGCACATCGGCGAAATCATGATGCGGTTCTTGGACGTGATGCCGCGCATCGAGAACGGGCGGAACAGTGGCGGCTCTGACATCGAGGGGGCTCCGGACATTGCGGAGAAATACTGGCCAGCCTCCGCGGGCGGGTCAATCGGCGGTCGCGTCGCCGGCCGGCGAGCTTTGGACTATCCAGCGGATTGGACTATTGTCGGGCATGATCCTCATCCGTGCGTCCCGCCTCGCCACCGCTGCGGCCTTTCTCGCCCTGTTCACGCTGTTGATGCCCGCGCCGCGCGCGGAAGCCCAGGGCCTCTACCCGACCAAACCGGTCCGCATCGTCGTCCCGTTCGCGGCCGGCGGCGTCGCCGACACCACGGCGCGGCTGGTCGCCGACGAGCTCGGCAAGAAGCTCGGCAACCGTTTCTATATCGAGAACCAGGCCGGCGCCGGCGGCATCGCGGCGGCCCGCACGGTGATCTCGTCGCAGCCGGACGGCTACACGCTGGCGCTGCTCTCCAATGGCACCGCGATCAGCGTCTCGCTGTTCAAGCAACTGCCGTTCGACCCGGTGAAGGATTTCGTGCCGATCTCCAGCCTCGGCAGTTTCGACTTCCTGTTCGCGGTCCGGGCCAATTCCAAGTTCAAGACGCTCGAAGATCTGATCAAGCAGGCCAAGCAGAAGCCTGGTTCGCTGAACGTCGGCACCATCAACGTCGGCAGCACGCAGAACCTCACGGCTGAACTGCTCAAGACCGCAGCCGGCATCGACTTCGTCATCGTGCCGCATCGCGGCTCGCCGGAAGCGCTGATCTCGCTGCTGCAGGGCAATGTCGATCTGGTCGTCGACAGCTATTCGGCGCTCAAGGGCAACCTGCTCGACGGCAATATCAGGGCGATCGCCGCAACCGGACCGCTGCGCTCCAAGATCACCCCCGACGTGCCGACGCTGCGCGAAAGCGGCATCGAGGCCAGCGTCGAATCCTGGAACGGCCTGTTCGCGCCGGCCGGCACGCCGCCGGCGGTGACCGGCGCCATCAATACCGCGCTTCAGCAGATCCTCGCCGACCCGGGACTGAAGAAGCGCCTGCTCGACCTCGGCATCGACGCCAAGGCCTCGACACCGGACCAGCTTGCGGCACGGCTGCGGGGTGATATCGACAAATGGCGTGCGGTGATCGACAAGGCCGGCATCGAACGGCAATAGCGGCCGGCACGCCCGGCCGAAGAAGACGCGGATGAACCTCAAGCAGCTCGAATATTTCATGCACGTCGCCGAGCTCGGCTCGTTCAGCAAGGCGGCGATGATGCTGGACATCGCCCAACCGGCGCTGAGCCGGCAGGTGCGGGCGCTGGAGAGCGAGCTCAAACAGCAATTGTTCCTGCGCAACGGCCGCGGCGTGGCGCTGACCGAGGCCGGGCGGCGACTGTTCGATCATTCGGTCGGCATCATGCAGATGGTGGCGCATGCCCGCGAAGACCTCGGCGCCAGCCGCGACGCGCCGGTCGGCCGCGTCACCATCGGCCTGCCGCCGTCGATCGCCCGTCAGCTCACGTTGCCGCTGATCGATCATTTCAAGCGCGAGCTGCCGGCGGCGCGGCTCGCCATCGTCGAGGGCCTGTCGAGTCACATCGTCGAATGGGTCACCACCGGCCGCGCCGATGTCGGGCTCGTCTACAATCCCGAGGCGCAGTCCGGCATCGAGATCACGCCGCTGCTGCAGGAGCCGCTCGGCCTCGTCAGCCACGCCGCCAAGGGCAAGCGCGACAAGAACCCCAAGCCGCTGCCGTTCAAGGAGCTGTCGAACTATCCGCTGATTGTGCCCGAGCGCGTCCACGCCATGCGGCGACTGCTCGAGACCCAGGCGGCGCTGGCCGGGGTCAAGCTCGACATCGCATGGGAAGTGTCGAGCGTGCCCTCGATCATCGAGCTGGTCTGCGCCGGCTATGGCCATGCGGTGCTGACCGCGAGCGGCGTCGCGGCCTCACCGCGCGCCGCCGAGCTGGTGATGCGCAAGCTGATCGATCCGGCGCCGGCGAGCGCGCTGTGCCTGGTGGTGAGCGCGACGCGGCGGCCGACGCCGCTGGCTCAGCGCAGCATGCGCCTCGTCACGGAACTGGTGCGCGCCCTGCCGGTTTGACGCCAGCGCAGGCGCCCACACGATTTCGGCATGGGTGACCAATATTGCCATGCCACAATCCGATAGCTGTTATAGGCCTCGGACGGTGGCGCGGCATGCCGCGCACGCCCACAATGACCAATAACAATACGGATGGAAACGCATGCAAACCGCCATTCCCTGTCTGTTCATGCGCGGCGGCACTTCGCGTGGCCCGTTCTTCAACGCGGCCGATCTGCCCAGTGATATTCCGACCCGCGACAAAGTCCTACTCGCGGTGATGGGCTCGCCCGACCGCCGCCAGATCGACGGCCTCGGCGGCGCGCATCCGCTCACCAGCAAGGTCGGCATCGTATCCAAAGGATCGAAGCCCGGCGTCGATCTCGACTTCCTGTTCGCTCAGTTGCAGCCCGACAAGGACACGGTCGATACCACGCCGAACTGCGGCAACATGCTGGCCGCCGTGGTGCCGTTCGCGCTCGAGACCGGCATGATCAAGCCGCAGGGCGCGACCACGACGCTGCGCGTGCTGACGCTCAACACCGACATGCAGTGCGACATCACCGTGCAGACGCCGGACGGCCACGTCGATTACGAGGGCGACGCCCGCATCGACGGCGCGCCCGGCACTTCGGCGCCGATCAAGATCAACTTCCTCGACACCGCCGGCTCGGTGGCGCCGTCGCTGCTGCCGACCGGCAATGTCCGCGACGTCATCGACGGCATCGAGGTCACCTGCATCGACAACGGCATGCCGTTGGTGATGTTCAAGGCCGAAGCCGTCGGCCGCACCGGCTATGAAGGCGTCGCCGAACTCAACGCCGACACCGAGCTGAAGAAGCGGCTGGAGCAGCTGCGCATCGCCTGCGGCCACGCCATGCAGCTCGGCGACGTCACGGCGAAGAACTATCCGAAGATGACGCTGATCGCCGCGCCCCGCGCCGGCGGCAGCATCACCACCCGCAGCTTCATTCCGCATGTCTGCCACGACGCCATCGGCGTGCTCGCCGCCGTCACGGTGGCGACCGCCTGTGTGCTGAAGGGCAGCGTCACCGAGGGCATCGCCGTGGTGCCGGACGGCAACGTCAAGCAGATCTCAGTCGAGCATCCGACCGGTGAATTCTCCGTCGAACTCGAGGTCGACCCGGCAAACCCGCAGAACGTCACCCGCGCCGCGCTGCTGCGGACCGCGCGCCTGATCATGCGCGGCGAAGCGATGGTGCCGGCGTCGGTGTGGGTCGGGAAGCAGGCCAGTGACGCCGCGCTGCGGCGCGCGGGTTGAGACACTGAGGCCATATAGGACGAGAAATCGAAGCACGCGCAGTTAGCACGAGCGAAGCAACAAACCACAGTCGTCATGCCCGGGCTCGACCCGGGCATCCATCTTCTTCCGAAAGAGGATGGATTGCCGGGTCAAGCCCGGCAATGACGGCCAGAAACTATTCGAGGACACAAGATGATCATCGACATTCACGGCCACTACACCACCGCGCCGAAGGCGCTGGAGGACTGGCGTAACCGGCAGATCGCCGGCATCAAGGATCCGTCCGTGATGCCGAAAGTGTCCGAGCTGAAAATCTCGGACGACGAGCTGCGCGCCTCGATCATCGAGAACCAGCTCAAGAAGATGCAGGAGCGCGGCAGCGATCTCACGGTGTTCTCGCCGCGCGCCTCGTTCATGGCGCACCACATCGGCGACTTCAACGTGTCGTCGACCTGGGCGGCGATCTGCAACGAGCTGTGCTACCGCGTCTCGCAGCTGTTCCCGGACAATTTCATCGGCGCCGCGATGCTGCCGCAGTCGCCGGGCGTCGGCCCTAAGACCTGCATTCCCGAGCTGGAAAAGTGCGTCAAGGAGTACGGCTTCGTCGCGATCAACCTCAATCCCGATCCGTCGGGCGGCCACTGGACCTCGCCGCCGCTGACCGACCGGCAGTGGTACCCGATCTACGAGAAGATGGTCGAGCTGCAGATCCCGGCGATGATCCACGTCTCGACGAGCTGCAACGCCTGCTTCCACACCACCGGCGCGCACTACCTCAACGCCGACACCACCGCCTTCATGCAGTGCGTCTCCGGCGATCTGTTCAAGGATTTCCCCGATCTGAAATTCATCATTCCGCACGGCGGCGGCGCGGTGCCGTATCACTGGGGCCGCTTCCGTGGCCTGGCGCAGGAGATGAAGAAGCCGCTGCTCGAGGACCACGTCCTCAACAACATCTTCTTCGATACCTGCGTGTATCACCAGCCCGGCATCGATCTGCTCAACACCGTGATCCCGGTCGACAACGTGCTGTTCGCCTCGGAGATGATCGGCGCGGTGCGCGGCATCGATCCGCAGACCGGCTTCTACTACGACGACACCAAGCGCTACATCGAGGCGTCCAAGATCCTGACGCCGGAAGAGAAGCAGCAGATCTACGAAGGCAACGCCCGCCGCGTCTATCCGCGGCTCGATGCGGCGCTCAAGGCCAAGGGCAAGTAAGGGGTAAGTAATCATGACCGTGCGGATGAACGATCTCGGCATCGTCAAGCGCAACATCAGCCGCGCCGACAAGGCGGCGGTCACGAAGCTGTCGCGCTTTGGCGTCGCCACCGTGCACGAGGCGATGGGCCGTGTCGGCCTGATGCATCCCTATATGCGGCCGATCTATCCGGGCGCGCATATCTGCGGCACCGCCGTCACCGTGCTGCTGCAGCCGGGCGACAACTGGATGATGCATGTCGTCGCCGAGCAGCTGCAGCCCGGCGACGTCGTGGTCGCGGCCTGCACGGCCGACTCGACCGACGGCTTCTTCGGCGATCTCTTGGCCACCAGCTTCCGCGCCCGCGGCGCGCTCGGCCTGATCATCGACGCCGGCGTGCGCGACGTGCGCGATCTCACCGAGATGAAGTTTCCGGTGTGGTCCAAGGCGATCCACGCCAAGGGCACCGTCAAGGCGACGCTCGGCTCGGTCAACATTCCGGTGGTCGCCGCCGGCGCGCATGTCACGCCGGGCGACGTGGTGATCGCCGACGACGACGGCGTGGTGATCGTGCCCGCCGCGGTGGCGCAGATGGCGGCGGATGCCGCCGAGGCGCGCGAGGCCAACGAGGCCGACAAGCGCGCCAAGCTCGCCTCCGGCGTGCTCGGACTCGATATGTACAAGATGCGCGAGCCGCTCGAGAAAGCCGGCCTGAAGTACATCGATTGATGAGCAGCGATCCGAAACAGTGGCTGGTCGGGATCGTCGGCTACGGCGAGGTCGGCAAGATTCTCGCCGAGGATCTGCGCGCCCAGGGCGTCAAGGTCGCCGCCTATGACGTCAAGCTCAACGACGATCGCGGCGCGCCGCTGCGCGAGCACGCCAGCCGCCACGGCGTGACGCTGACGTCGTCGCACGCCAATCTGGCGGCCCGCAGCGACTTCCTGATCTCCGCAGTGACGGCGAGCCAGACCGTCGCGGTCGCCGAGGCGTGCGCGGCGGCGCTCAATCAGGGCACCTGGTTTCTCGACTTCAACTCCGCCTCGCCCGGCGCCAAGCAGCGCGCGGCCGCGCTGATCGACGGCGAGCAGGGCCGCTATGTCGAGGGCGCGGTGATGACCTCGGTGCCGCCTTATCGGATCAAGGTGCCGCTGCTGCTCGGCGGTCCGCACGCGGCGGAGCTGGCGCCGCTGATCAATGCGCTCGGCTTCGCCGCCAAGCCAGCGAGCGACCAGCTCGGCGTCGCCTCGGCCACCAAGATGTGCCGCAGCATCATGATCAAGGGGTTGGAGGCGATGGTGATCGAGAGCTTCACCACCGCCCGCGCCTACGGCGTCGAGGACGCGGTGATCGCCTCGCTGCAGGAAACGTTTCCGCAGATCGATTGGGAGAAGCAGGGCGCCTACTTTTTCCAGCGCGTCATCGAACACGGCCGCCGCCGCGCTGAAGAAGTCCGCGAAGTCGCCGAGACCGTCCGCGACGCCGGCCTGACGCCATGGTCGGCGCAGGGTACGGCGGAGCGGCAGGCGTGGGTGGCCGACCTCGCCGATGAAGGGCTGTTCGGGACGCGCGGCGACAAGGATTTCGCGCGAAGCGCTGATTGGCGCACTGAGGCTGATCGGATTCTGGCGAAGGTGAAGAGCGAGACGAAGACATGAAGCCGCAGGAACTGGCGGCGGAGCGGTCTTACTAATTAGCCGAAGCGCTGATGGCACCCCTCCCCCTTGCGGGGAGGGTCGGCCGAGCGAAGCGGAGGCCGGGGTGGGGGTCCACGAGTCGCAGTGCTCGTGGACCCCCACCCCCGACCCCTCCCCGCAAGGGGGAGGGGAGTAGGCCGCGGACTGATGTGAGTCACGAAAGACAAAGAGTAACGAATGAAATTCGAAAAGACCCCTGGCTGGCTGGATTGGTACCAAGGCCCGTCGAAGCCGCGCTTCAAAGTCCCGGCTGGCGCCGTCGATGCGCATTGCCATGTGTTCGGGCCGGGCGACGAGTTTCCGTTCGCGCCGGAGCGCAAGTACACGCCGTGCGATGCCTCCAAGCATCAGCTCTACGCGCTGCGCGACCATCTCGGCTTCGCCCGCAATGTCGTCGTCCAGGCGACCTGCCACGGCGCCGACAACCGGGCGATGGTCGACGCGCTGGTGAACTCCGGCGGCAAGGCCCGCGGCGTCGCCACCGTGAAGCGCAGCGTCACCGACGGCGAGCTGCAGGCGATGCACGACGCCGGCGTCCGCGGCGTCCGCTTCAACTTCGTCAAGCGGCTGGTCGATTTCACCCCGAAGGACGAGCTGGTCGAGATCGCCGAGCGGATCGCCAAGCTCGGCTGGCATGTGGTGATCTACTTCGAGGCGGTCGATCTGCCCGAATTGTGGGACTTCTTCACCGCGCTGCCGACCACCGTGGTGGTCGATCACATGGGCCGGCCGGACGTCACCAAGCCGGTCGACGGCCCGGAATTCGAGCTGTTCGTCAAATTCATGCGCGAGCACAGCAACGTCTGGTCCAAGGTGAGCTGCCCGGAGCGGCTGTCGGTCTCAGGGCCGCCGGCGCTGAACGGCGAGCAGAACGCCTATCGCGACGTGATCCCGTTCGCCCGCCGCATCGTCGAAACCTTCCCGGACCGCGTGCTGTGGGGAACCGACTGGCCGCACCCGAACCTGAAGGACCATATGCCCGACGACGGCCTCCTGGTCGATTTTATCCCGCACATCGCGACCACGCCTGAACTTCAACGCAATCTACTGGTCGACAACCCGATGCGGTTGTATTGGCCGGAGGAGCGCTAAACACAAAGTCATCGTCATGCCCGGGCTTGTCCCGGGCATCCACGAAAGCGGACCATCCGCAGCAAGAACGTGGATGGCCGGGACAAGCCCGGCCATGACGGATTTGATACCACGTAACACAGAGGAGACTCCGCCATGCCCCTCGACAAACCCTACACCGACGTGCCCGGCACCACGATCTTCGACGCCGACATGTCGCGCCAGGGCTATCACCTCAACCAGTTCTGCATGTCGCTGATGAAGGCCGAGAACCGCGCCCGCTTCAAGGCGGACGAGCGCGCTTATCTCGACGAATGGCCGATGACCGAGGAGCAGAAGCAGGCGGTGCTCGACCGCGATCTCAACCGCTGCATCTCGCTCGGCGGCAACATCTACTTCCTCGCCAAGATCGGCGCGACCGACGGCAAGAGTTTCCAGCAGATGGCGGGCTCGATGACCGGGATGACCGAGGAAGAGTATCGCAACATGATGATCAACGGCGGCCGTCCGGCCGAAGGCAACCGCTACATCGGGGAGAAGAAGTAATGGCCCGGATCACCGCCAGCGTCTACACCTCGCACGTCCCCGCCATCGGCGCCGCGATCGACATGAAGAAGACCGGCGAGGACTACTGGAAGCCGGTGTTCGCCGGCTACGAGTTCTCCAAGCAGTGGCTGAAGAACGAGAAGCCCGACGTCATCTTCCTCGTCTTCAACGATCACGCCACCGCGTTCAGCCTCGACCTGATCCCGACCTTCGCGATCGGCACCGCGGCCGAGTACACACCGGCCGACGAAGGCTGGGGCCCCCGCCCGGTGCCGAAAGTAATCGGCCATCCGCGGCTCGCCGCGCATATCGCCCAGTCGGTGATCCAGGACGATTTCGACCTGACCATCGTCAACAAGATGGACGTCGACCACGGCCTCACCGTGCCGCTCAGCCTGATGTGCGGCGAGCCGCAGGCCTGGCCCTGCCCAGTGATCCCGTTCGCCGTCAACGTCGTGCAATATCCGGTGCCGTCGGGTCGGCGCTGCTACATGCTCGGCCAGGCGATCGGCAAGGCGATCCGCTCCTACGACGAAGACCTCAACGTGCAGATCTGGGGCACCGGCGGCATGAGCCACCAGCTGCAGGGTCCGCGCGCCGGCCTGATCAACCGCGAGTGGGACAACGCCTTCCTCGACCAGATCATCAACGATCCGGATGCGCTGTCGAAGAAGCCGCATATCGACTACGTCCGCGAGGCGGGCTCCGAAGGCATCGAGCTGGTGATGTGGCTGATCGCGCGCGGCGCGATGGCCGACGCCACCGGGGGTCCGAAGCCCAAGGTCGCCCACCGTTTCTATCACGTCCCGGCCAGCAACACCGCGGTCGGCCACCTCATTCTGG
>NZ_BADD01000054.1 GCF_000333455.1 Rhodopseudomonas sp. B29 | reverse complement strand
CAGAGCGCGGCGACGCAGGAGATCGCCCGCAACGTCCAGAGCGCCGCCGCCGGCACCCAGGAGGTTTCCGTCAACATCGCCGAAGTGCAGCGCGGTGCCGGCGAGACCGGCGCCGCCTCCGCGCAAGTGCTGACCGCCGCGCATTCTCTGTCGCGGGATTCAACCCGACTCAAGGACGAAGTCGGCCGCTTCCTGCGCAGCGTGCGTAGCTCGTAGGATAGGTTGAGCGAAGCGAAACCCATCTTCGCCGGCGTGGTGCGTGACGGGTTTCGCCTTTGGCTCAACCCATCCTACGTGCCTTTTGGACCATTATGCTGAACGCGACCGAACTAATCGCGGCATCCCGTGCAATTGCACGTTAATGATGCTTGTAAAGGTTGATACGCGACTGTCGTTGACGATGAGGCACTCTGCAACCAAGGTGCCGGCGAACGCATTCTTTCGCCATCTTTGCCGAGGTTCATCATGTCCCGTATCGTTGCCGCTCTGGCCGCCGCCGCCGCTGTCGCCGCCGTGTCCCTGCCGACCGCCGCTTCTGCCTGCTTCAATTGCTACGCGCCGCCCCCCTGCCAGACCTGCTATCAGCAGCAATACGTGGCGCCGCAGTACCGGTCCGTCCAGGAAACCGTGATGGTCGCGCCGGGCCGCGTCATCGCCCACCGCACCCCGCCGCGGTATGAAACCGTGATGGTGCCGAAGACCGTCATGGTCGCGCCGGGCGGTGTCGAATACGAGCGCGTGCCGCCGCAATACGCCACCCAGGAGCGCGTCGAGATGGTGTCGCCGGGCTACAGCTACTACGCTCCGGTCCGCCCGCGCTGCGGCGGCTGCGGCTGGTAAGCGAAACAGAACTGTCCTCTCGTCATTGCGAGCGAAGCGAAGCAATCCAGCCGCACGTCGCGGAGCTGGATTGCTTCGTCGCTTAGCTCCTCGCAATGACGAGACGCGTAGCCCGGATGGAGCGCAGCGAAATCCGGGGACTGTGCTTCAACGACGACTGAGACGTCGTATGAGCACCCGGATTGCGCTTCGCTCCATCCGGGCTACGGACAAATTACTCCCGCCGAAACGGCAGCTTCGGTCCGTCGAGCTTGCGCAGGCCGGGTTCGCGGCGTTCCAGCCACCAGCCGTATTGCTTGGGCCAGTCGGCGAAGGATTCCTCGGCTTCGCTGAGTTCGAGCTGAGCGTGCAGCGCCCAGTTCGGATCGAACAGCGCTTCGCGGCCGATCGCCACCAGATCGGCCTGCTGCTGCTCGATGATGCTCTCGGCCTGATCCGGATGCAGAATCAGCCCGACCGCGATCGTCGGAATTTCCGCCTCTTTTCGCACGGTCTCGGCGAACGGCACCTGGAAGCCGTAGCCACGCGGAATCCGCGCCGCGGTTGCCGACCCGAGCAACCCGCCCGACGAACAATCGATCAGGTCGGCGCCCCGCGCCTTGGCCTCGCGGGCGAACACCACCGAGTCCGCAAGTTCGATGCCGCCCTCGACGCCGTCGACCGACGACACCCGCACCGACAGCGGCAGTGTATCCGGCCATGCCGCCCGCACCGTCTCGATCACCTGGAGCGGCAACCGCATTCGGCCGTCGCGGTCGCCGCCATACTGGTCCGTCCGTTTATTGGACAGCGGCGACAGGAAAGAGTGCAGCAGATAGCCGTGGGCGCAGTGTACTTCGAGCATCTCGAAACCGGCCTCGACCGCGCGCAGCGTCGCGGCGCGCCAGGCATCGAGCAGATCATCGAGATCGTCCTCGGTCAGTTCCTGCGGCAGCAGCCAGCCGTCGTCCATCGGGATCGCGCTCGGCGCCACGATGTCCCAGGGGCGATCGCCGCGCGCATGATCCTCGTCGCCGAGCGCCGCGTTGCCGTACCACGGCCGCTGCATGCTGGCCT
>NZ_BADD01000055.1 GCF_000333455.1 Rhodopseudomonas sp. B29 | reverse complement strand
CGGGCGAACTCGCTGCGGCAGGCGCGAACGCGTTGGTCGCGGGCAGCGCCGTGTTCAAGGGCGGGACGCTGGAGGCGTATAAGACGAATATCGCGGGGATCAGGAACGCGGCAGCGGCTGCGCGAGGGGAAGTGGTTTAGTTATTTAGCGGCTGAACGGACTGAGCAATGCTCCAATACATGACGCCACCGCGTTGATCGGGCCGCGCCTCACCATTCCGTTTGGTAAATTTTTCGCGCATTGAAACCATCTCTTGTGGATTGGAGACCCTTCCAGCAGGACACGAGCAATGATTGAAATAAAAGAAATCATAGACGTCATTCAAATCACCAAGAGTGCGATCTCGTCCCTCAGAAGTAATAAATCGAGATCAGAGTTCGGCTACCCAAATGAACATTTTCGCAAGATCGGATCTGCGCTTTCGGCAATCTATTTTGAGAACGCGAGCAGCCGGGTCTTGATCTTGTCTTCGGTCAGTACGCGAAACGCGTGGCGCACCATTGTGGTACGCGCCACCTCTCCGAAGGTGCCGATATGCGGCAGGCCCGAGGGACCGTAGCCGGTCTCGAACAGCACCTCGTCCTTCGGCTGCTTCTTCAGCCGGTTCACCAGAGCGCGCGCCTGTTCGAACGGCCAGGCATTGGACTGCTCGGCGAGGCTACGCAGATCGGATGCGCTGGGAAGTTCGATCGTCGTCATTCAAACACTCCGGCCGCGGTGACGCGGCTGATCAAAACGGATTTACCGAGAAGTAGTGCAGCCACAGATCGGTGTAGCGGCCTTTTTCCCAGACCCGGAACAGCGCCCAGTTGAGCGCCTGGCGCAACAGATCGTTGCCCTTGCGGACGCCGATGCCGACGCCCTCGCCGAAGTAACGGCTCTCCAGAAACGGCCCGCCAGAGAATGCGCAGCAATCCTCCGAGTCGGTGCCGTTAATCCAGAACGACAGCGCGATGGCGTCGCCGAAGATATACGACACCTCGCCGCGCTTCAGCGCCGCGCGCAGCGCCTCGTCGTTCGGATAGGAGTGCAGCTCGGCGTCGGTGAACATCGCCTTGAGATACGCCTCGTGCGCCGAGCCGGCGATGGCGCCGACCTTCTTGCCCTCGAGATACTCCGGCCGCATCTCCGGCAGCACCGCGTCCTTGCGGGCGACGAAGCGGCCGGGCGTCCGGTAATAGGGATCGGTGAAGTCGAGCTTGGCGCGGCTCTGCGGCGTCACCGCGATCGAGGCGATGATGGCGTCGCCGCGATTGGAAGACAGCGCATCGAGCAGCGTCTCGAACTTCCGCATCTGCACCGTGCAGGTGACCTTGATCTCGTCGCACAGCGCCCGCGCCAGATCGACATTGAAGCCGGCCGGATTGCCGTCGGGACCGGTGAAGTTGAACGGCGGGTAGTCGGTCTCGGTGAGGAAGCGGATCACCGTGAGGCGCGACAGGTCCGGCCGCTCCGGCCGCCGCCGCGGATCCCAGAATCCCGGCACCGCCTGGGCCGTGGCCGCCGCGGTCGCCTTGGCCTCGGCGTCCGGCTCGGCCGCGCGGGCGCCATGCGACAACGGCAGCACCGCCGCCAGGACCACGGCGGCAATTCCGGCAATGGCGCGCAGCCGCGAGGACGCACGCATCGCGACTTGCGCGCGGACAAAGACGGGATCGACAATCTTTGGTTGCATCAGAGGGTCCGGGCCGGTCGGGTCTTATAGACCATCCGGCGCGTGACGCGAGTGCCGTTTGCGTATTGCCGCTTAGTCATTGTGCCCGTGTCGATTTTGGCGTTCCACGCGCGGCGCCGAGGCGCCCCGCACCGCGTGTTTGGCCGGCCGATCGACGGCGATCGGCGGCGGCCGACGCATCCCTGCGATCTCGATGAGCAGGCCGCCGCGGCCCGCGCGGGCGAAAATTACAGCAGTCAGACCGATACCGAGTTCGAGGCCACCGTCCCACCGGGGCCGGAGCTCGATTGCCTGCGCGGCGTCCTCGCCCCCGGTCTGCTCAATGCCGCTGCCCACCGCGCCGCTGGGCTTGGGATCGGCGCCGATCAGGTGCTGATCCGCTGGGGCGTCATCGACGAAGCTCGCTACCTCGATCATCTCGCAGTCCATCTCGGTATTGCCCAGGAAGATTTCGCCGGCCGCGCCCGATCCGAGACGCCGCTGCGCGACGAGCAGCTTCGCTTCGCCGCCGCGGCGGGATTGATGCCGCTGCGGCTGAACGACGAACTGATCTGGGCGGTGACGCCGCGGCATAGCGCCGCCCGCACTCTGTGCGATCTGCTCCGCCACGAGCCCACTCTGCGCGGCCGGCTGCGGCTGGCCCAAGAGGATGCGCTCCGCCAATTCCTGCTGCATCCGGGCGGCTCGCTGGCCGAGGAGGCATCCTCGGCCTTGCAGCGCCGCAACCCGGCGCTGTCCGCGGCGCCGCGGCGCCACAAGCACGCCAGACCCGCAGCGACGCGGCTGGCCGGTGCAGCCCTGCTGGTCGGCATGCTACCGCTTTTCATGATGACGGCATGGGGCGCACTGCCAGCGTTGCTGTTTCTCGGCTTTACCGGACTACGTCTGGCCGCAGCACTGCAGCCACGGCCGACCGCAACGCGATCCCGCCGCCTTCGCGACGACGAGCTGCCGGTGTACACCGCCGTCGCAGCGCTGCATCGCGAGGCGAAATCCGTCGGGCCGTTGCTGCAGGCGATCGAAGCGCTCGACTATCCGCCGGAGAAACTCGACATCATCGTCGTGCTCGAACCGCACGATCTCGCCACCCGCGCAGCGATTGCCCGGCTCGGGCCTCGCCCGCATTTGCGCGTGTTGATCGCGCCGGCGACGATGCCGCAGACCAAGCCGAAAGCGCTGAATGTCGCCTTGCCGTTCGTGCGCGGCAGCATGGTGACAGTGTTCGACGCCGAGGACCGACCCGAGCCCGGGCAGCTCCGCACCGTGCTGGCCGCGTTCGCGGATGCTGCCGACATCGGATGCGTTCAGGCCAGCCTGACGATCGACAACATCACTCACGACTGGCTGTCACGATTGTTCTTGGCCGAATACGCCGGCCAGTTCGACGCCGTGCTGCCTGGGCTCACCCGGTTCGGCCTGCCGCTGCCGCTCGGCGGCTCGTCGAATCATTTTCGCACCGACGTGCTGCGCGAAGTCGGCGGCTGGGACGCCTACAACGTCACCGAGGATGCAGATCTGGGTTTCCGCCTGGCGCGGTTCGGCTATCGCGCGGTCAGCATTGCATCGAACACCAATGAGGAAGCGCCCGTCGGCTACACTGCTTGGCTGCCCCAGCGCACGCGCTGGATGAAGGGGTGGATGCAGACCTGGTGCGTGCACATGCGCCGGCCATTGCGGTTCTGGCGTGAGGCCGGCTGGCGCGGCGTGCTGACGCTCAACCTGACCGTCGGCGGCGGCGTGCTGTCGGCGCTGATGCATCCCCTGTTGTGGCTCATGCTCGGCTGGATGGCCCTGTCAGCACTGGCCGGGCATAGCAAGCCGGCGACAGACCCGTCGGCCTGGCTGTATGGCGCAAGTATCGCGACCGGCTACCTCGGCTCCGCCGCAGTGGCGCTGATCGGGCTGAAGCGTCGCGGAAAATTAAGCCTCGGCTGGTGGTTACTGGCGATGCCGCCCTATTGGATCTGCCTGTCGATCGCCGCGTGGCGGGCCTTATGCCAACTGGTGTGGAAGCCGCACCATTGGGAAAAGACAGAACACGGCCGCGCCGAGCGCGAGACGCCCGCCGCAGGCGAGCCAGCATGGACATCGCAGCCATCGATGCAATGGCTGCGGCGATGGCGAGGATGAGGCGACGCAGCGGCGCCTCACAAATACCGCTTCAGATCCGCCGCGGCTTCCTCGGGCTTGCGCTTGACGTCGAAGGGCGAGACGAAGCGGCCGGACTTGTCCATCAGATACACCAGAGCGGTGTGATCCATGGTGTAGTCGCCGTCCTTGAGCGGCACCTTGCGGGCGTAGACCCGGTAGGCCTTCTCGATCTGCTGGGTCTGCTCGGGAGTGCCGGTGAGGCCCACCACGTGCGGATCGAAGCTCGACAGGTAGTCCTTCATCGAGGCCGGCGTGTCGCGCTCCGGATCGACCGAGACGAAATAGGCGTTAATGCGGTCGGCGTCCTTGCCCATCGCCGCCAGCACCTGCGACAGCTCGAACAGCGTCGTCGGACACACGTCCGGGCAGCGGGTGAAGCCGAAGAAGATCAGCGTCGGCTTGCCCTTGATGCTTTGCTCGGAGACCGGCTGCCCGGACTGACTGGTCATCTGGAAGGCGCCGCCGATCGACGACGGCTGCACGCCCTGCAGCGCGCCCACCGACCAAAGCACCACCAGCAATCCGACGATCAGACTGCCCGTGAAGGCTGCGATGACGACGAGCGGGCGATTGGAGCGGGCGGGAGACGGCATCGGCATTCCTCGGCAAGGGCGCAGCACCGCCGCCGAGGCGAAGACGATCACCCGCATCGGCGCGATCCGCGGCAGCGCGATGGCTGCGGCTGCACCGATAAAGCGGGAGCCTGCACCCGGCAAGGCGTCGCAGCGGCGCACCGATCACGTGATGCGGAGCAACCGCGCCCGCTTTGGCGGCCGACCGTGGGGCCGGCCCCCGGCTCAGCGATCCGCCGAAGCGTGGGCGTCCATGTAGCAGGGCTTGTACATCGCCATCAGCTGCCTGCCGCGCAGGAAGATCATCTGCCGGGTCAAGCCGCCACGGCTCGAGATCCAGCGCCGGATGTTGGCCGGATACATCGTGTACAGCATGTGGGTAGCTTCGGGATTGGTGACGGCGTGGCCGTTGGCGCCGAGATCCCACGCGGCGTGGAAGCCGAGATTGGCACGCGGCGTGACGCAGATCTTGTCGTGCGGCACGGCACCGAGCACCAGCGTGCAGGCCGAAGCGCACAGCCCGTCGATCACCACTGTCTCGCCGGATGAGCGCAGCTCCTGATACTTGTCGACATAGGTTCCGATCCGCCCGCCGCGGTCGTCGGAAATCCGCATCATCGCCTGGCTGGGCGCTGCCGCCACCATCACCAGCACAGCGGCAACCAGACTGGTCAGCAATCCCGTCAGCTTTCTCATTGGCGAGCCCCGATGATCCCCGTTGTCGTCGTGCCCGAGCGTGATGCGGTGATGACTCGGGACGGGTGTCAGCGTGATTCCGGATCAGGGTTTTGTCCAGATCACCGGACTCGTTCCACTTCGATTCAAACCAAGTGTTGCAGGCAGGATGCACTGGCGGCCCCCGCGGTCCCAAACTGATACACGCCGCGCTGGGAATCCCGTTGACTCGGGCTCGGCGCGACACGCATCAATCAGTTCCGGAACTGGAAACGCGGGCAGCGCAAAACAATGAGCCAAGATGCCGACGTCATCGTCATCGGCGCCGGCCTCGCTGGCCTGGTCGCCGCCACCGAGATCGCCGACGCCGGCCGCCGCGTCATCGTGGTCGATCAGGAGGGCGAGCAGAATTGCGGCGGCCAGGCGTTCTGGTCATTCGGGGGCTTGTTCCTGGTCGATAGTCCGGAACAGCGACGGCTCGGCATTCGCGACAGCTATCAGCTGGCGCTGCAGGACTGGCTGGGCACCGCGGGCTTCGACCGCACCGAAGATCACTGGCCGCGGCGCTGGGCCGAGGCTTATGTGGGCTTTGCAGCCGGCGAAAAACGCGACTGGCTGCGCGCCATGGGGCACCGCAGCTTCCCGATCGTCGGATGGGCCGAGCGCGGCGGCTACGACGCGATGGGACACGGCAATTCGGTGCCGCGGTTCCACGTCACCTGGGGCACCGGCCCCGGCCTGATCGAGCCGTTCGTGCGCCGCGCACGCGACGCACAAGCCGCCGGCCGGCTGATGTTCAAGTTCCGGCACCGCGTCGATGGGCTGATCGTCACCAACGGCGTGGTCGAAGGCATCAGCGGCTCGGTGCTCGAGCCGACGCGAGTCGAGCGCGGCGCTTCGTCGTCCCGCCAAGTCGTCGGCGACTTCACCCTGCGCGCCCAGGCGGTGATCGTCGCCGCCGGCGGCATCGGCGGCAATCACGACCTGGTCCGCCAGAATTGGCCGCAGCGGCTCGGTACGCCGCCGAAGCGGATGATCTCGGGCGTGCCCGAGCATGTCGACGGCCGCATGCTCGGCATCACCGAGGCCGCCGGCGGCCGGCTGATCAATCGCGACCGGATGTGGCACTATGTCGAGGGTTTGCAGAACTTCGCACCGATCTGGCCGCGTCACGGCATCCGCATTCTGCCGGGTCCATCGTCGATGTGGTTCGACGCCACCGGCAAGCGCTTGCCGGCTCCACTATTCCCGGGATCCGACACACTCGGCCAGCTCGCCCACATCATGGCGACCGGGTACGATTACTCCTGGTTCGTACTGACGCAGGCGATCATCAAAAAGGAATTCGCGCTGTCGGGCTCCGAACAGAACCCCGACCTCACCGGCAAGAGCTGGCTGATGACGGCGCGCCGCGCCACCAACAAGGGCGCGCCCGCACCGGTCGAGGCGTTCAAGCAGCAAGGCGCCGACTTCATCGTCCGCGACAATCTCGAAGAGCTCGTTGCCGGCATGAACGCGCTGTCGGGCGACAATCTGCTGAAGCTCGACGCGCTCCGCACCCAGATCGAGGCGCGTGACCGCGAGATCGACAACGCGTTCGTCAAGGACGCGCAGGTGATGAACATCCACAACGCACGGCGCTACATCGGCGACCGGCTGATCCGCACCGCGAAGCCGCACAAGATTCTCGATCCGGCGCATGGCCCTTTGATCGCGGTGCGTCTCAACATCCTGACGCGCAAGACCCTCGGAGGGCTCGAGACCGATCTCGACGGCCGCGTCTTCGGCGCCGGCGGAGACATCATTCCCGGCCTCTATGCAGCCGGTGAAGCTTCCGGCTTCGGCGGCGGCGGCATGCACGGCTATCGCTCGCTCGAGGGCACGTTCCTCGGTGGCTGCCTGTTCTCAGGCCGCAATGCCGGGCGAGCCGCGGCGAAAGCGGCGGCGTAGAAAACGTAGGATGGGTTGAGCCGAAGGCGAAACCCATCCTATCCAAGGCACGGAGAGGATGGATTTCGCTGCGTTCAACCATCCTACGTCTGACCGCCCCACATTGCGCCAATCACCAACTATATAGTCGCCACATGCGATTAGTTGGCAAAAATATGAGCTGCGTACAACTACCAAGTTGAGCCACAATCGCGACAGCTTAATCCAATCTTCAGGCCGACCCCGCAAAATCGATTCACCACTGATTGGTGGTAAATCAGATCGGGCCCGCCGATGTCTCGGCGAGACTGGTCCCATCACAAACACATCGCCATTGATCCTCACCAGGAGCGGAATTGCCGCAGGCACACGGCTCCATGCGACTGCATATCGCGTCACGTGCGAAACACCGCACCGGATTATTTCAGCCCTGCGGCCCACCAACACGGAATCTTCGTATGGCCTTTCGCCTCAGCCTCGCTCACAAAATCAATTCTATCGCCGTCGTCGGCATCGTCGGCGTCCTCGCGCTCGGCGGAATCTACATGACGAGTAACGCTTCGCTCAAGAGCGCTCGTCGCGCCGACGAGCATGCGCGATCGATCGGAGACGCCAATGCGCGGCTGCAGATCGCCTTGTTGGAGCAGCGGCGCGCCGAGAAGAATTTTCTGCTGCGCAAGGACGAGCAGTATCTTGCACAGTTCAAACAGAGCGGCAAAACGGCTGCCGACAATCTGACCGAGATGTTCCGGCTGATCGATCCAGCGACGGAACAAGATTTGGCGACCAGACTGAAGGCGATCCAGGCCGGCTCCGACTCCTACGCCAAGCAGTTCTCGGACCTCGCCGCCGAGCAGATCAAGCTCGGGCTTAAAGAAGACCTCGGCCTCGAAGGCAGCCTGCGGAAATCCGTCCGCGAGATCGAGACTGCGCTCAAGCCGCTCGACGCGCCGCAACTGACCGCCGACCTGCTGATGATGCGTCGTCACGAGAAGGATTTCATGCTGCGCCGTAATCCCAAATACGGCGACGACATGAAGTCTCGCGCTGCCGAGTTCTCCAAACAGCTCGCCGCGGCGGATTTGCCGGAGGCCGCCAAGGTGGATATCACGCAGAAGCTTCGCAGCTATCAGCGCGACTTCTTCGCCTGGACGGAGGGCGCGCTCGCAATCGAACAGGCCGAAAAGGCCATGGTAGTGACGTTCAGGACGCTGCAGCCGCAGCTCGACGAACTCGCCGTGGTGGTGCGCGACACGACCGACAAAGCAAAGGCACACGCCACCGAGGTGCGGGCGGCCACTGAGACGCGCATGGAGATCGCGATCGCCGCGATCATCGCGGCCGTCGCCCTGCTTGGACTTCTGATCGGCCGCTCGGTGTCGAAGCCGCTCGGTGGACTGTCCGAGGGCATCCGCCGGCTCGGCGACGGCGAACTCGACTTTGTCCTGCCGGGGCTGCAGCGCAGCGATGAAGTCGGCGACATGGCGCGCGCGGTCGAATCCTGCAAGCTGAAGGCGCAGGAACGCGCCGAAGCGGAAGCCGCCGCCAAGGCGCAGCAGGATCGTCTCGCTGCCGAGCAGCGCAAGCGCGACATGATCGAACTCGCCGACCGGTTCGAAGGCGCCGTCGGCGAGATCGTCGAGACGGTATCTTCGGCCTCGACCGAGCTCGAGGCTTCGGCGACGACTCTGACCACCACGGCCGAGCACGCCCGCGACTTCACCGTCCGCGTCGCCGCCGCGTCCGAAGAGGCCTCGACCAATGTCGAATCGGTAGCCTCCGCCAGCGAAGAGATGAGCGCCTCCGTCGGCGAGATCAGCCGGCAGGTTCAGGAAGCCGCTCGCATCGCTCGCGCCGCCGAGGCCCAGGCCTTGCAGACCAACGACCGCGTCGGCGAATTGTCCGTAGCGGCCGGCCGGATCAACGACGTCGTCGAGCTGATTCACTCGATCGCGGCACAAACCAACCTGCTGGCACTGAACGCCACCATCGAGGCGGCGCGGGCCGGCGACGCCGGCCGCGGCTTCGCGGTGGTGGCCAGCGAGGTCAAGGCGCTGGCCGAACAGACCGCCAAGGCCACCGAGCAGATCGGCCAGCAGATCGGCGGCATCCAGGGTGCCACCCAGCAATCGGTCTCCGCCATCAAGGAGATCGGCGGCACCATCGCGCG
>NZ_BADD01000056.1 GCF_000333455.1 Rhodopseudomonas sp. B29 | reverse complement strand
TTGGCCTTCGTTCGTCGCGCAGCGGCCCCGGCGGCACCGCGGCCGACACCAGCGACCACGTGTAGGGATGGCGCGGCGCGGTGAACAGCGTCGAGGCCGGCGCCTGTTCGACGATCTTGCCGAGATACATCACGGCAATCTCGTCGCAGAATTGCTGGATGACGCCGAGGTCGTGCGAGATGAAGATGTAGGTGAGTCCGCGCTCGCGCTGCAGCTTCTTCAGCAAATTCAAAATCTGCGCCTGGATGGCGACGTCGAGCGCCGACACCGCTTCGTCGCAGACGATCAGTTCCGGCTCCGGCGCCAGCGCGCGGGCGATGCATAAACGCTGCCGTTGCCCGCCCGAGAACTGATGCGGAAACAGGTCGGCGGCTTCGGGCGGCAGACCGACTTCGGTGAGGAGCTGCTTGACGCGGGCGTCGCGCTCGCTGCGGGTGCCGATGTGCAGCAGGTCGAGCGGCTCACGAATCTGATCGCCAGCGCGGCGGCGCGGATCGAGCGCCGAGAACGGATCCTGAAACACGATCTGCAGATGCTTGCGCGCCTGGCGCAGCGGCTCGCCGTCCAGCGGCATGATGTCTTCGCCGCGAAACACCACCTGGCCGGACGTCGCCGGCACCAGCCGCATGATCGCCTGCGCGGTGGTTGATTTGCCCGAGCCGCTCTCGCCGACGATGCCGAAGGTGGTGCCGCGCTTGACGCGGAAGCTGACGCCATCGACGGCGTGGACGAACGACGGCTTGGCCCAGGCCCGTTTGCGGCCGGTGCGGAAGTGCACGACCAGATCGTTGACGTCGAGCAGGATCGGATCGCCGTCCTGCGGCACCGGATGAATGTGCATCATGCGGCGATCTCCTGCGCGCGCCAGCACGACACGGTATGGCCGGGCGCGATGGCGCCGAGCGGCGGCTGCGGCCGCGAGCGGCAGACGTCGGTGGCGTTGGCGCAGCGCGCCAGGAAGGCGCAGTCGGGTCCGCGCTGACCGAGCGACGGCACCATGCCGGGGATCTCGCCGAGGTCGTGCCATTGCGCCGGCTTGGCGACGCCCACCGTCAGATGCGGCACGCAGCCGAGCAGGCCAGACGTGTAGGGGTGGCGCGGCGACGCGGCGAGTTCCTTGGCCGGGCCGGTCTCGATGCAGCGGCCGGCGTAGAGCACGGCGATATCGTCGGCCAGTTCGGCGACGGCGCCGAGATCGTGAGTGATCAGCACGATCGCGGTTTCGGTCTCGTCCTGCAGCTTGGCCAACAGATCGAAGATCTGCGCCTGCACGGTGACGTCGAGCGCGGTAGTCGGCTCATCGGCGATCAGCAGCTTGGGTTTGCAGGCGAGCGCCATCGCGATCATCACCCGCTGCCGCATGCCGCCGGACATCTGATGCGGATAGGCCTTGGCGCGCTGCGCGGCGGCGGGGATCTGCACCGCCTTGAGAAATTCGACCGCCTGCTCGGCGGCGTCCTTGCGGCTGAGCCGGCGGTGATAATACAGCACCTCGGCGATCTGATCGCCGACGGTGTAGAGTGGGTTCAGCGCCGTCATCGGCTCCTGAAACACCATCGACATCGCATCGCCGCGCAGGCTGCGCAGCCGCTTCGGCCGTGCCGTCAGCAGGTCCTCGCCGTCGAGCAGGATGCGTCCGCCGGTGACGACGAAGCCTTCGGCGAGCAGCCCCATGATGGCCAGCGCCGTCATGCTCTTGCCGCAGCCGGATTCGCCGACCAGCGCGATGGTCTTGCCCTTGTCGAGCGTGAACGACAGGTTCTCCAGCACCGGCACGAGGCCACCGCTGCGGCCGGTCATGCCGACGCTGAGATTCTCGACAGCCAGCACCGGCATGCTCACCTCCGCCGCAGCCGCGGATTGACCGCGTCGTTGATGCCGTCGCCGACCAGGCTGACCGCCAGCACGGCCAGGAAGATCGCGGCGCCGGGGAATGTCACCGCCCACCAGGCATCGAGCACGTAGTTGCGGTTCTGGCCGATCATCAGGCCCCAGCTCATGGTGTTGGGATCGCCGAGACCGAGGAAGCTAAGACCGCCTTCGAACAGGATGGCGACGCCGATCGCCAGGGTCGCCGACACGATGATCGGCGGCAGCGCATTGGGCAGCGCCACGCGCAGGATCAGGTGCCAGCTGCCGGCGCCGGCGGCGCGCGAGGCCTTGATGAAATCGAGATCGCGCAGCCGCATGAACTCGGCCCGCGTCAGCCGCGCTGCCGAAGGCCAGCTCACCACGCCGATCGCCAGCGTGATGGTCGACAGCTTGGCGCCGAACAGCGTCACCAGCACCATGGCGAACAACAGCGGCGGCAGCACCTGGAAGAATTCGGTGATCTTGACCAGCAGGGAATCCATCCAGCCGCCGAAGAAGCCGGCGAGCGCGCCGACGCTGACGCCGATCACGATGGTGATCAGCGCCGCCACCGCGCCGACCGTCAGTGTCGCGCGTCCGCCATGGATCAGCCCGGACAGCACATCACGGCCGAGATAGTCGGTGCCGAGCAGCGCATCGGCGTCCGGCGGCGCGAACGGCATGCCGACGATCTCGAGCGGATCGACGTGGTAGATGAACGGCCCGAAAATGGTCGCCGCGACCAGCAGCACCAGCAGGATCGCGCCGGCGACACCGGACGGGCTCTTGCCGAACTGTCGCAACGCGGCGCGCGTCGGCGACACCGCCTTGGCGACGGGAAGTTCGGCGACCGACGCCGAACGCGACGGGCCGGCGGCGGATTTTGCGTTTTCGCTTTCAGCCACGGCCAGGGGCGACTCCAGCGTGCTCATCGGGCCCCCGCACGAATGCGTGGATCGATCAGCCGGTAAACCAGATCGGTAATGATGTTGGCGGCGATCACCAGAACGGCCGAGAAGAACAACACCGCCATCAGGGTCGGATAATCGCGGCGCAGGATCGAGTCGTAGACCAGTCGTCCCATGCCGGGCCAGCTATACACCGTCTCGACCAGCACGGCGCCGGCGAACAGATTGCCGAACTGCAGGCCGACCACGGTGACGATCGGGATCAGCGCGTTGCGCAGCGCGTGCTTGAAGATCACCACGCTTTCCGGCAGCCCCTTGGCGCGGGCAGTGCGAACGTAATCGGCCGACAGCACGTCGATCATGTTGACGCGGGCGAGCCGCGAATATTGCGCGACGAACACCATCGCCAGCGTCGCCGACGGCAGGATCAGATGCTTCAGCACGTCGAGCAGATGGGCGATGCCCTGCTTGGGATGCACGACGTCGGACATGCCGTTGACCGGCAGGATCGGCCACACCGATCCGAACAGAAGTAGCAGCAGCAGCCCAGTCCAGAACACCGGAGCCGCGTAGCCGGCCAGCGACACCACGGTGACGGCGTGACTGAACAAGCCGTTCGGCCGCCGCGCGCTGGCGACGCCGAGCAGCGTGCCGATCACCACCGCCATCACCACCGAGGCTAAGGCGAGATAAAGAGTTGCCGGCAGCCGCTGCGCGATCAGTCCGAGCACCGGCTGGTTGAAGTAATAGGAATAGCCGAAGTCGCCGCGCAGCACGTTGTGCAGATAGGTGAACAATTGCTCGATCAGGGAATGATCGAGGCCGTATTTGGCCCGCAGCGACGCGATCACCTCGGCCGACGCGCCGCCCATTTCGCCCGCGATCACCTGCACCGGATCTCCCGGCGCAGTATGGATCAGGCAGAAATTCAGCACCAACACCGCGAGCAGCAGGGCCGCGGCGTTGGCGAGTTTTCCGAACAAATGGACGAGCAGCGTCATCGCGTGTCTTCAATCGTCTCGCGTCAAGTCTTCGGCGGTGTCACCCACTGCAGCTCGTCGAGCGGCGAGGCGATACCCCAGATCGAGGTCGGCAGATTGCCGAGTCCCTTGGCGAAGGCGTTGTAGTAAGGCACCGCGTTAATGTAGTAGATCGGCACGTCCTGGACGACGATCTTCTGGAACTCCGAATACAGCGCCTTGCGCTTGTCCGGAGCGGTCTCGACCGCGGCCTTGCCCAGCAGTTCGTCCACCTTCGGGTTGGAATACTGCTGGGTGTTCGACCAGATGATGCCCTTGCGGATGTTCGACGACAGATAGGTGCGGTCGACGCCGATCACCGGGTCGGCCCAGTTGTAGACCGTATCCATGGTCAGATCGAAATCGTAGTTCGACACCCGCTGCGCCCAGGTCGGGAAGTCCGGCGCGGAGCGCACTTCGAGATTGATGCCGATTCGCTTGAGCGCCGAGCGCATGTACTCGGCGACGTTGCGCTGCTGCTCGTCGCCGCCGGGGATGTAGTCGATGGTCAGCGTGGTGCGGACGCCGTCGGCATTCGGCTTCAGGCCGGCCTCGTCGAGCAGCTTCGATGCCTTGGCGAGATCGAATTTGTACTGCTCGACATTCTTCTCCTCGAGCGGCGAGCCGGGCGCGATCGGACCGGTCGACGGCGTCGCCTTGCCGCCCATCAGCTTCTTGACGATGAAGTCGCGATTGGCCGCATAGGCAATCGCCTGACGGACGCGAACGTCGTCGAGCGGCTTCTTCTTGGTGTTGAAGGCGAGCCAGTTGAGCGCGCCGATGCCCTCGAAGCCCTTGTCGGTGACGACCAGGTTCTGCGACTTCTCCAGGCGATCGATATCACGCACGCCGGTGATGAACGGCGCCGAATGAATCTCGCCGCGCTCGGTCGAGACTAGCAGCGCGTTCGGATCGGAGAACAGCCGCACCACGATCTTGTCGAGCTTCGGACGGCCGGGGATGAAAAACTTGTCGAATTTTTCCAGCGTGTAGTAGTCGCCCTGCTTGTACTCGACGAGCTTGTAGGGACCCGAGCCGATCGGCTTGAGATTGGCCGGATGAGTCTTGAGGTCCTGGCCGTCGCCGTAGACGTGCTTGGGCATGATCGGCATCAGCGCCGGCGACATCGCCAGCAGCAGCGCGGGATGCGGATGCGTCAGCTTGATCACCGCGGTCTTGGGATCGGGCGTCTCGACCTTGTCGACCGCGGCCAGCATCGTCTTGAACGGATGATTCTCCTTGATGGCCATGATGGAGAACGCGACGTCTTCCGACGTCACCGGCTTGCCGTCGTGGAACAGCGCGTCGTCGACCAGCTTCAGCGTCACCGACAGCCCGTCGGGCGCGATCTCCCACGACTTCGCCAGATAGGGCTGCGGATTCCACTTGTCGTCGTAGCGCAGCGGGCTGGCGAAGATCTGCGTGCTCGGCAGCGCCGTGGCGATGCCCGACTGCACCGCGCCGTTGAAGTGGCGCGGCACCTGGGTGGAGCCGATAACCAGCGTGCCGCCGCCGGCGGATTGTGCCCAGGCCTCGAACGGCAGCCCGGCGAAAGCCAAGCCGCCGAGAGCACCGGCCATGAAGGATCGCTTCGACAAAAGCATGGATCAGGACTCCGCTTCAGGTTGACGGTCGGGACGAGATCGGCCGCATCGGCCGGGGCGAGAAATTTTGCAGGAGGCGCTCACGATACCGCCTCCGTAGCCAGCGCGCGATCGAGCAGCGCGTCGAGCAACGAAGCCGGCGGCAGATCGGCGGTGCCGACGCCGACCAGTTCGATGCCGCAGTCCGTCGAGCCGGATTCAGACGCCGACAGCGACCAGACCTTGTCGACGAGTTGCAGAACGGCCGAGCCGCCTTCGCCCGCGAACCGGCACGAGCCCTTCAGCCGCAGCAGCTGGGGCGGCAGGGCCGCGAGGGCGATCGTCAGCGCGCGGCGGTCGAACGCGCCGGCGCGGCGATACGACCAGCTGCGAAACTGCTCGGCATGATCGATCGCCTTCGGTTCGGGCGAATCCGCCACGAACAAACTCGGCGTCGCATCGCCGAGCTCACTGAGCGCCGGCATCTCGCCGCGCACTGTCTTGATAATTTTCTTGAGCGGGAAGATCCCCAGCAGTTTCGACTCAGCGTCGAAAAACCTCGCAGGGTCCACCAGATCGCACTTGTTGAGCAACACCACATCGGCCCGTGCGAACTGCGCCCGCACCGTATCGCCGACCTGCGGGTCGTTGAGCAGCGCCACTATGCGGCTGGCATCCGCCAGCACGATGACGCGCTCGAGCCGCAGCATCGGTTCGATCAGCGCGATCTCGGCGATCTTCCACGGATCGCCGACGCCGCTCGCCTCGATGACGATACGCTCGAACGGCGGCTGCGCGTCGAGCACGCGGGACAGCGTATCGACGAAGCTGGTGCCGATGCTGCAGCAAATGCAGCCGTTGGTCAGCGTCATCGTGGCGCCGTCGTGGCCGGCGATCAGACCGGCATCGATATTGATCTCACCGAAATCATTGACCAGCACCGCGCTGCGCGAGCCGCCACTCGCCAGCAGGCGATTGACGAAGGTGGTTTTGCCGGCGCCGAGAAAGCCGCCGATCACCGTGACTGGAATGGTCGCGGACGCGGCCTTCATGCGCGAGGCGCCTCCCGAGGGATGCCACCGACCACGGTGCCCCAGATCGCCACATCTTTCAGCCGCGCCGGCTGGATCGTCAACGGGTCCTCTTCGAGCACGACGAAATCAGCAAATTTGCCTGTTTCAATGCTGCCGACGAGATGATCCATCTTCAAAGTGTAGGCGGCGCCGATCGTCACGGCCGCGAGCGCCTGTTCGACGCTCAACGCCTCGGTGTCGCGACCGAGCACGCGGCCGCTGGACGTGACGCGATTGACCGCGCACCAGGCGGTGAACAGCGGCGCCAGCGGCGTCACCGGTGCATCCGAATGAATGGCGAACGGCACGCCGATGCGGGTCGCCGTCCCGGTGGCGTCGATTCGCGCGGCGCGCTCCGGCCCCATCGTCAGTTCGTAATGGGCGTCGCCCCAATAATAGATGTGGTTGGCGAACAGATTGGCGCAGACGCCGAGATTCTTCATGCGCCGGAACTGCGCCGCATCCGCCATCTGGCAGTGCTGCAGCGTGTGGCGATGATCGGGCCGCGGCACCGCTATCTGCGCCGCCTCGATGGCGTCGAGCGCAAACTGAGTGGCTTCGTCGCCATTGGTGTGGATGTGAAGCTGAACACCGGCGCGATGATAGGCCTCGACGGTGCGCGGAAGTTCCTCGGGCGCGATGTACCACAGGCCATTCGGAGTGCCGTTGTGATAGCCGGGCCAGCGCAGCCGCGCCGTGAAGCCCTGGATCGAGCCGTCGACCACGAGCTTGACGATGCCGTAGTGGAGTTTGTCGTTGCCGTGGGCACGCAGCGTCTCGAGCTTGGCGATCGCCTGCTCGGGCGTGTGCGACACCGCGGCGAGCGCCGGCACCAGACGAACACCGAACTCGTCCGTCGCGGTGATGCGACGATACACTTCGATAGTCGGATCGGTGAGATCGTTGTGCAGGTCGGTGATGGTGGTGACGCCCTGGACGCAGGCCGAGGACGCGAAGCGGAGTACGTCCGCATCGCCGATGCCGCCGGCCATCGGATTGTGGCCGAGCGCACGGAACAGCCGCAGCCGCGCCGGAATGCCCTGCAGCTCGCCGCTGGCGAGTCCATCGGGGCCGGCGACGACGCCCGAGATGTCGGTAGCGCGTAGCAGCTCGGCGAGCTCCAGCGTCGGCGTGTTGACGTTGTTGATGTGGAACGACGCATGCACCACCAGGACCGGGCGCTTGGTGGAGACGCGATCGAGGTCGTGGCGGCTGAGCATCTTGCCGCCGATATGCAGCGGATCGAAGCCCCAGGCGTAAAGCGGCGAGCCGTCGTCGGGCATCTCGCGCTCGGCCTGCTGCAGCCGCTCGACGATGGCATCGATGGTCGGTACGCCGGCGACGAGCTTGCCCTCCGGCGAGCGGCGATCGAAACGCGCCGACATAAAGGCTGCTTCCACATCAGGCCTTTCATGATGTGGGCATGGCCTTCGACGAAACCGGGCATCAGCACCTTGTCGGCGAAACGATTATCGAGCGTGGCGCCGTCGAACAAAGTTCTTCGGCCGATCCGGTATCAACGATCCGGCCATCTCGCACCGCAACATGCGTCGCGAAAGGCCGCGTCGGATTCATCGTGATGATCTTGCGGGCGGCGAAAACGACGGTGCCGGATGTCACGCTGAGGCTCCCCTGAATTGCACCTGCAAGCGTGAAGCGAACCCCATGCACGCACTAGCGCCAGATACCGAGCACGAATGGAGCCAGCGCTATTCGTAAGACGCCGGGCTCGCTGGCAGGCTTCTTGCTTAATAACGGCGAACCCGACATTCTCAGCCACCGCGCGCGCGGATCATCCGCTGCGCCGGCAGGATATCGTTTTGGGAAAGCTTGCACAGCTCACTTCCGCTCGTGCGCCTGCGCACGACAATTCGGCAAATGCCGCGGACATTGCCGCTCCTTTGAGCAACGATGCGTTGTTCTGGGGCGCGCTTTTCCGCGGGATGGATCGTGGCGGTGCTTTCCTGCAACTGCAGATACGCCAGATCATCGTCACCGCGATCGAAGACGGGCGGCTGCCGCTCGGGATGCGGATGCCGTCGAGCCGCGATTTGGCGACAGTGCTGAAGGTGTCGCGCAACACGGTGGTGATCGCCTACGAGCAACTGGTCGATCAGAATTTTTTGGTCTCGCGCCAGCGCAGCGGCTATTTCGTGGCGGGTCTGGCGAAAAAATCCGTCGCCGAGCAGCCGCAGCCGGCCGAAGCGGCAAGCCGGGACGACGCGCATTGGGACAGCCGCTACGCGGTGCGGCCGTCAGCGCATCGCAACATCGTCAAGCCGGCCGATTGGCAGGCGCAGCCCTATCCGTTCATCTTCGGCCAGTTCGATCCGAGCCTGTTCCCCACCAATGACTGGCGCGAATCGGCACGCGCGGCGCTGAGCGTGCCCGAGATCAACAACTGGGCGCGCGACCTGATCGACGGCGACGATCCGGCGCTGATCGAGCAGTTACAGCTTCAGGTTCTGCCGCGGCGCGGCATTCACGCGCGCACCGACGAAATCATGATGACGATCGGCGCCCAGCACGCGCTGTCGCTGATCGCCACGCTGTTCGTCAATGCCGGCACGCGCGTCGGCATCGAGGAGCCGGGCTATCCGGACGCGCGCAACATCTTCCGCCTGCTGACGCCCGAGGTGGTGCCGCTCGCGATCGACGGCGACGGACTGGTGCCCGATGCGGCGTTCCGCGGCTGCACGCTGGCTTACGTCACCGCCAGCCACCAGTGTCCGACCGCGGTGACGATGCCGCTTCAGCGTCGGCAGGAACTGCTGAAGGCCGCGCAAGACGGCGATGTCGTCGTGGTCGAAGACGACTACGAGGGCGAGATGATGCCCGAGGCGGCGACGCTGCCGCCGCTGAAGAGTCTCGATCGCGACAGCAACGTCCTCTACGTCGGCAGCCTGTCGAAGGCGCTCGCGCCCGGGCTGCGGCTCGGTTACGTGGTGGCGCCGGCGCCGGTGATCCGCGAACTGCGCGCGCTGCGCCGGCTGATGCTGCGGCATCCGCCGCTCAACAACCAGCGCGTCGCGGCGCTGTTCATCGGACTTGGCCATTATCGCGCGCATCTCGCGCAAGTCGGCCGCGTGCTGCTCGAGCGCGCCCGGCTGCTCGACAGGCTGCTGCCCGAACATCTGCCGGACTGCAGCTTCTCGCGCGGCGCCGGCAGCACGAACTACTGGATCACCTGCCCGCCTACGCTCGATTGCACCGCACTGGCGCAAGCCGCACTCGAACAAGGCGTCGTGATCGAACCCGGCGCGGTGTTCTCGATGGACGAAGCCGCCAGCCGTCACTGCTTCCGCCTCGGCTTCTCGTCGATCCGGACCGACCGCATCGAGATCGGCATCCAGCGCCTCGGCAAGGTGATCGCGCGGCAGCTCAAGAGCTAGGTGCACCGAGCCGTTTCATCGGCACGCAAGCAAGTCTGCGCTGACATTTAGCACGGAATTTGCTTGCTGGTTCCCAACATGGATGCCGCATGAATCTCATCAGTCTCGATATTCGTATGCTCCGATCGCTGATCTCGGTGGTCGAGACGGGGAGCATCACCGAAACGGCACGGCGCCTCGGACGCACTCAGCCGGCCATCACGTTACAGTTGCAGCGACTGGAAGAACTCGCCGGAAAGCAGCTGTTCTCGCACGGCGGCCGGCGCGTGACGCTGACCGAGCACGGCACCACGGTTCTGCTCTATGCCAAGTCGATCTTGCGGCTTCACGACGAACTGATCGCACAGCTCGCCTCACAAGAGATCGAAGGCCAAGTCGTTCTCGGCACGCCGGATCTCTACGCAGCCTTCATGCTGCCTTCAATCCTGGCGGTGTTCCGCAAATCCTTTCCGCGGATTCAGGTCGAACTGAACTGCGCGCTGTCGACGCCGCTGGTCGGCCTGGTGAAGCGCGGCGATGTCGACATCGCGCTGGTCACGCGGATGAACGACTTCACCGGCGGCCAGGTTGTTCGCCACGAACAGCTGGTGTGGATGACGGGCGAACACTCGAAGGCACACCTGGAACAGCCGGTGCCACTGGCGCTGCTGCCGCCGGGCAATATCTTCCGCGACTACGCGATCGATGCTTTGGAGCGCGCCGGCATCCGCTGGCGCATCGCCTGTGTCAGCGAAAGCGTCGGCGGCCTGCAGGCGGCCGCGTTTGCCGGGATGGCGGTGACGGTGCTGGGCCGCAGCGCATTAGTGCCGACGATGCGGGAGATCGGCGTCGCCGAAGGACTGCCGCCGCTGCCGAAGGTCGAGCTGCTGCTCTACAAATCCAACGGTGCGACCTCGAAAGCCGCCACGGCGCTGCACGATTATCTGGCGCATTATCTGAGGCTGGACGAAGACCTCGTCGCGCCCGGTACGCCGATCGAACTGTCGTAGATCTTTCGATCGCGCCGCCGCCACATCGGGCGGCGGCACGCTCGAATATTCAGCTCAGCGCCGCGTCGACGGCGCGCTTGGCCATCACGGTGACCAGATGGGCGCGATAATCGGCTTCCGCATGGATGTCGGAGGTCAGGCCCTCGGTATCGATCTTGATCGCTGCGATCGCCGAGGGATCGAAATGCTGCGCCAGCGCCTGCTCCATCGGCGGCACGCGGAAGACGCCCGGACCTGCGCCGGTGACGGCGACACGAACGCCGTCGGTGAATTGCGCCACGAACACCCCGACGAGCGCGTAGCGCGACGCTGGCGCCTTGAACTTGGCGTAGCCGGCCTTGAGCGGCACCGGAAACCGGATCGCCGTGATTATTTCACCGGGCTGCAGCGCGGTTTCGAACAACCCGACGAAGTACTGATCGGCCGGAATATCACGAATGTTGGTGACCACTGTGGCGCCGAGCCCGAGCACGGCGGCCGGATAGTCCGCAGATGGATCGTTGTTGGCGACCGAGCCGCCGATGGTGCCGCGATTGCGTACCGCCGGATCGCCGATCAGCGACGCCAGCGTCGCCAGCGCGGGCAGCCGCTCCGCCAGCATGGCCGAGCGCGCCACGTCCGCGTGCCGCGTCATCGCCCCGATGGTGATGGTGGGGCCCTCGTCCTTGATGCCCGAGAGCCCCGGCAGCTTCGACAGATCAATCAGCGCCGGCGGCGCGGCAAGCCGCTGTTTCAGCGTCGGGATCAGCGTCATGCCGCCGGCGACGATCTTGCTGTCTTCGAGTGCACCGAGCAGCCGAGCGGCCTCGGGAACCTGGCTCGGCTGATGATAAGCGAACGATTTCATCTAGGTTCTCCTTACTCGGCGGCGATCGGCAGCGACGCGTTCTGCAGCAGGCGCCAGATCCGGTTCGGCGTCGCCGGCATGTCCACATGGGTGACGCCGAGATGCGACAGCGCGTCGACCACGGCGTTGATCACCGCGGCGGGCGAGCCGATGGTGCCGACCTCGCCGCACCCCTTCACACCCATCGGCGTGTGGGTGCACAGCGTCGAATGCGTCGCGATATTCATCATCGGCATGTGATCGGCGCGCGGCATGCAGTAGTCCATCAGCGAGCCGGACAGCAGCTGCCCCGAGCCGTCGTCATAGACGGCGTTCTCGAACAGCGCCTGGCCGACGCCCTGGACGATGCCGCCGTGGAGCTGGCCCTCGACGATCATCGGGTTGATCACGGTGCCGACGTCGTCGACCGCCGTGTAGTTGAGCAGCTGCACGACGCCGGTCTCGGGATCGATCTCGACCTCACAGATGTGGCAGCCACCCGGATAGGTGAAATTGACCGGATCGTAATAGGCCTGTTCTTCCAGCCCCGGCTCCAGCACTTCGAGCGGATAGTTGTGCGGCACATAGGCGGCACCGGCGATCTCCTCGAAGGTCTTGACCCGGTCGGTGCCCGCCACCGAGAATTTTCCGGCTTCGAAGTGGATGTCCTGCTCGCTGGTCTCGAGCAGATGCGCAGCGATCTTCTTGCCCTTGACGATCACCTTGTCGGCGGCCTTGGACAGCGCCGCACCGCCGACCACCAGCGAGCGCGACCCGTAAGTACCCATGCCGAACTGAACGCGGTCGGTGTCGCCGAACACGATGTCGACATTGTCGAACGCCACGCCAAGCTTCTCCGAGACGATCTGCGCGAAGGTGGTCTCGTGGCCCTGGCCGTGATTGTGGGTGCCGATCAGCACCGTCACCTGCCCGCCCGGATGCACCCGCACCGTGGCGCTCTCGTAAAGACCGCCGCGCGCACCGAGCCGTCCGGCGAAGCGCGACGGCGCCAGGCCGCAGGCCTCCACATAGGTCGAGTAGCCGAGGCCGCGGAATTTGCCGCGCCTGGCCGACTCCGCCTTGCGCGCGCCGAAACCGGCGACATCGGCGGCGGCCAGCGCGCCGTCGAGGCAGCCCATCGGATCGCCGGAATCGTACTGCACCAGCACCGGCGTCTGATACGGATAGGCTTCCTTCGGGATCATGTTGCGGCGGCGGATCTCGACGCGGTCGATGCCCATCTCGGCGGCCGCGACGTCGACCATGCGCTCCAGCACGAAGGTGGCTTCCGGCCGGCCCGCGCCGCGATACGCGTCGACGGGCACCGTGTTGGTGAACACCACCTTGACGTTGCAGTAGATCGCCGGCGTCGTGTAGACGCCGCCGAGCAGCGGCGCGTAGAGGTTGGTCGGAATGTTCGGCCCGAAGGTCGACAGATAGCCGCCCATATTGGCAAGCGTCTTGACGCGGAAAGCCAGAAATTTGCCGGTCTCGTCGAGCGCGAGTTCGGCCTCGGTGACATGATCGCGGCCGTGGCGATCCGACAGATAGCCCTCGGAACGGCTCGCCACCCACTTCACCGGCCGCATCACGCGCTTCGCCGCCCAGGCCAGCGCCGCTTCCTCGCCGTAGTGAAACTGCTTGACGCCGAAGCCGCCGCCGACATCGGGCGCGACGACGCGCACCTTGTGCTCGGGCACCTTCAGCACCAGTCCGCTCATCAGCGTGCGGACGACGTGCGGAAACTGGCTGGTGGTCCACAACGCGTGCTGGCCGGTGCCGGGATTATAGTCGGCGACCGCGGCGCGCGGCTCCATCGGATTGCCGATCAGCCGGTTGTTGACCAGGCTGAGCTTGGCGATATGCGCCGCCTTGCGGAACGCGGCTTCGACCGCGGCCTTGTCGCCGAGCTCCCAGTCGCAGCAGATGTTGTTCGGAATATCGTCGAACAATTGCGGCGCGCCGGGCGCCACCGCGTCGAGCACGCCGACCACCGCGGGCAGCACCTCGTAGTCGATGTCGAGCAGGTCGGCGGCGGCGTTGGCCTGTTCCGGCGTCTCGGCGATCACCAGCGCTACCATGTCGCCGACGAAGCGCACCTTGCCTTGTGCCAGCACCGGGAACGGCGGCTCCTTCATCGGCACGCCCTGGGCGTTGCTGATGCCCCAGCCGCACGGCAACGTGCCGAGCCCATCGGCCGCGACGTCCTCGCCGGTCAGGATCGCGATCACGCCCGGCAGGGCCAGCGCCGCGGTCTTGTCGATGCCGCGCAGCACCGCATGGCCGTGCGGCGAACGCACGAACACGCCAGCGGTCATGCCGGGGATCTTGATGTCGGAGACGTAGTTGCCACGCCCGGTAAGGAAGCGCTGGTCTTCCTTGCGCTTCGGGGCCGCGCCGATGCCGATCACATTGCTCATGGTCACTCTCCCCCGGCGGCGTGCATGGCGGCCGCGCCGGCCATCACCGCGACAACGATGTTCTGATAGCCGGTGCAGCGGCAGATGTTGCCTTCCAGGCCATGGCGAACTTCCGCTTCCGTCAGGTTCGGCTTGTCCTGCGCCAGCGCGATCGCGGTCATCAGCATGCCGGGCGTGCAGAAGCCGCATTGCAGGCCGTGATGCTCGCGAAACGCCTCCTGCATCGGATGCAGCCGGTTCGACCCGGGCTCGCCCTGCAGGCCCTCGATAGTCAGCAGCGTGGCGCCATCGAGCGCTGGTGCCAGCAGCGTGCAGCTCTTCACCGGCACGCCGTCGAGATGCACCACGCAGGCGCCGCATTGGCTGGTGTCGCAGCCCACATGGGTGCCGGTCAGATCGAGCTGTTCGCGGAGCAGATCGGCGACCAGCATGGACGGCTCGACCTCCACACTGGTCGGCCGGCCGTTGAGGATGAAGGATATCTGCACGATCGAAACTCCTTGATGCACGGCGATGGATCAGGCGAGAGGGCGGGCGAGCTCGGTCGGCCAGGTGGCGACCACGACGTCGCCGACATTGAGCGGATCGGCGAAGAAGGTTTTCTCCGGCACGTAGGCTACGAATTCGTCGTCCGGCACAGTGTCGAGCATCACCTTGACGAAGTACCCCTGGTACTCGATCGCCAGCACGCGGCTCGGCAGCGAGGTCGAGCAGCCCGTCGGTAGCGCTCCGCCCGGGCGGACCAGCGCGACGTCGTCGCGGCGGATGGCAATGTCGATCTTGTCGCCGATACCGAGGCTCGAGCGCGCACGCAGCGGCACCTCGATCGCACCCGGCGCCGCCTGCCCCAGCATGAAGCTGGCGCCGTTGACCTTCTCGACACGGCCGGACAACACGTTCTGGCCGCCCATGAACTCGGCGACGTAGCGATCGTGCGGCTGGGCATAGACCTCGCGCGCCGGGCCGGCCTGCTTGATCCTGCCGTTGTCCATCACCACCACGAGGTCGGCGAGCGCGATCGCTTCGAGCTGCGTATGGGTGACGTGGATGAAGGTGATGCCGAGGTCGCGCTGCATCCGCCGCAGCTCCTGCCGCATCTGCACGCGGAGCTGTTCGTCGAGCGCCGACAGCGGCTCGTCGAGCAGCAGCACCCGCGGTTCGGTGATGGCCGCGCGCGCGAGCGCGACGCGCTGCTGCTGGCCGCCGGAGAGCTGCGCCGGCAGCCGATCCGCGAACGGCGTCAACCGCACCTTCTCGATCATCGCGTCGGCGGCACGCAGCCGGTCGGCCTTGGCCATGCCGCGCACCCGCAGCGCGAAGGCGATGTTGTCGCGTACAGTGAGATGCGGAAACAGCGCGTAGGACTGGAACATCATCGCGGTGCGCCGCTGCACCGGCGGCAGACCGACGACGTTGTGGCCGCCGATCACGATCTCGCCCGCGGTCGGGTCCTCGTGGCCGGCGATCATCCGCAGGATGGTGGTCTTGCCGCAGCCCGACGGGCCGATGAAGCAGCAATAGGCGCCGTCGGCGATCTTCAGATTGACGCCGTCGACCACATTGCTGACGCCGTCGAAGCTCTTGCAGACGCCTGCCAGCTCGATATCGCCACGTTCGATTTTCATGCCAGACAACTCCTAGCCGTGCGCCGATCCGCCGCCGCGCCGCTTCTGGATCAGCACGATGGTGCCGAGGCCGACGGCGATGACGACGAACGAGACGATCGTCGTCACCGTGCCGAGTGCGTAGAGCGACGGAGACGTGACGTTGAGCGTCATGCTCCAGATCTCGAGCGGCAGCGTATTCAGCGAGCCCGCCGTCTGCAGACTGCGGGCGAATTCGTCGTAGGACAGCGTGAAGCCGAACAGCGCGACCGCGACGAGGCCGGGCGCCAGCACCGGGATCATCACCAGCCGGATCGTCTGCCAGCGGCTGGCGCCGAGATCGTAGGCGGCTTCCTCCCAGGCGTGGTTGAAGCGCGACATCACCGCGAACATGACCAGCACGCCGAACGGCAGCGTCCACGACAATTGCGCGCCGAGCGCCGAGGTGTACCAAGCCGCGTTGAGGCCGAGCGCCTGAAACAACAGACCGGTACCGAGGCCGAGCACGAGGCCGGGCGCCACCAGGCTGCCGATCATCATGGTGAACACGGCGTTGTCGCCGACGAAGCGGCGACGGAAGCCGAGGCCGGCGAGAAACGACACCACCACGGTGATCACCGTGACGATCAGCGCCAGCTTGATCGAGCGATCGAACGAGCCCTTGACGTCGCCGGTCCGCGCCTGGGTGAACAGATCGACGAACCAGTGCAGCGAGTGGCCCTTCATCGGAAACACCAGGCCGCCGCGGATATCCTGAAACGACAGGATGTAGATGCAGATCATCGGCCCGTAGAGCGCCAGCACGTAGAGCGTGAACAGCCCGGCCAGCACGTAGAACGTCCACGGCCGCTGACCGCGGCTCGGCGCGATCGCCTTGCTCACCGCAGGCTCGATCGTCTCAGGCGCTTCGACCACCGCGGTGCTCATCGGGTGATCTCCCGGCGGATATCGACGGTGCGCAGGATCAGCGCCACCACGCCCATCAGCACCAAGGTCAGCAGCACGGCGCTGGCCGCCGCGGTCGGATACTGCAGCACACCGACGTCCTCGTAGAATGCGCTGACCACCGAGGCCGAGCCGCCACCGGACATCACCTTGACGACGAAGAAGTCGCCCATCACGATCGAGACGACGAAGATGCTGCCGAGCGCGATGCCGCTCTTGGACATCGGCACGACGATGTGGCGCATGATCTCGAAGCGGCTGGCGCCGGCGTCGACGGCGGCCTCGATCACCCGCTTGTCGATCCGCGCCATCGAATTGAAGATCGGCACGATCATGAAGATCGTCAGCTGGTGCACATAGGCGATCACCACGGCGAGATCGGAGAACAGCAGCACGTCGAGCGGCTGGCGGATCACGCCGGTCGCCAGCAGCGCGTCGTTGATCAGGCCTTCCTTGCCGAGCAGCGGAATCCAGGAAATCATCCGGATGATGTTCGAGGTCCAGAACGGCACCGTGCAGATAAGGAACAGACCGATCGCCAGCAGCGGATTGCGGACGTGAAACACCAGGAAGTACGCGACGAAGAAGCCTATCAGCAGCGTGAACATCCAGGTCAGCACGGTGAACTTGATCGTCGCCAGATACAGCTTCAGCGTCAGCCCTGAACTAAGCACCTCGGCGTAATTCGACAGCGTGAAACCGGGCGTCAGTCCACCGAAGCCGTCGGTGGTGAACACGCTCGCCGCCAGCACCACCAGAATCGGCGCCACGAAGAACGGCACCAGCACCAGAACCAGCGGAGACACGTACAACCACCCGGCGAGATTGGCGCGTGGCAAGGGAGAATTCGACTGCATCGGCATGACCAGGCTGGAGGTCGCGGGCCCGGCCGGCGCAAGAACGCGCCGACCGGAGCATCATGATCAGTGCAGGTTTCAGGCCACCTTGAAGTCGTTCCAGCGCTTGTTCATGTAGGCGGATTCGTCCATCAGCGTGTTCCAGCACGAGATGTTCTTGACCCGCTCGAGGAACGAGCCGCCGTCGCGCTTGGTGCCTGCCTTTTCCATCGGCACGCCGTAGGGATCGTTAATCACTTCGGGCGCCGGCTTGCCTTCGTACCAGAACGCCCATTCGGCCGGCGTCAGGAATTTCTTGGCCGTCGACGGCACCGGGCTGTAGTAGCCGTAGCGCGCCACGAAACCGCCCTGCCAGCCGGACAGATACCAGTTGAGATATTCGTAGGCGGCGTCGAGCTTCTTGCCGGACAGGTGCTTCATCAGGCCCATGCCGTTGCACCAGCCGCGATAGCCTTCCTTGCCGTTCTTGATATTGACCGCGGCGTAGACGCAGGGAATTTCCTTGACGCGGACCGCGGCCACCGCCGGCGACCACATCGACTGGATGATCACTTCTCCCGCCGCCATCAGCTGCACCGACTGATCGAAGGTGGTCCAGGTGGCGCGGAACTGGCCGGCCTTCTTCAGCTCGATCAGCTTGTTGCAGGTGAAGTCGATCTCCTCCTTGGTCATGTTACCCTTGTTGCCGTACTTGATCAGGCCGGCACTCTCGAAGCACAAAGCGGCGTCCATGATGCCGATTGCCGGCACGTCGAGGATCGCGGCCTTGCCCTTGAATTTGGGATCGATCAGCTCCTTCCACTCGGTCACTTCATGACCGACCAGATCGGGGCGATAACCGATCGAGTCGGCGTTGTAGACCTGCGGCAGGAAGGTCGCCCACTCGGTGACGCCGTCGTGTAGATCGGTTGAATCGGGCTTGGAGATGTACATCGCCTCGTAGGGCGAGATGCCTTCGCGCGGGATCTTGTGACCGTCGATCTCGCCCTTGGTGAAGATCGGCAGGATGTTGTCGAATTCCTTGATCTTCTTGACTTCGATGCCCTGGATGACGCTGCGCTTGGCGGCGAGCTTGGCTTGCCAGCCTTCGAGATCGGCGATGTCGACTGTGTTTGGCTGGCTGATGAAGCGATTGATCGCCGCCGAGGTGTCGAGATTCTGCATCGTCACCTTGAAGCCGAGATCCTTCGCGGCCTGGTCACCGATCGCCTTCACCACCGAGTACGACACGCCGACATGGCGCAGCTCGATATCCTTGATCTCCTGGGCCCAGATCGTCGGAAAGCCGCGGATCGCATCGCTGCCGACCGCCGCGCCGGCGACCGCTGCGGCGCCCTTGAGCAGTGAGCGACGGCTCAGTTTCTTCGCCGACTTGGCTTCCGTCCCCGTCGGATCGGAAGAGGATACTCCGCTGTCCTTATCGATCATGGCGCTCTCGCTGACTGAGTTGAAGATGAGCATCATCACTTCACTCGGCGACGATGCGATCGGTCATGCGCGAGGCTATGGGCGAGATTTTGGGAAGTAAAATTGGAAGCAAAAATTGGCCGCATTAGCGGAATTAATGAACGAAGCCGCTGCATCGGCTTTGCGCAGAGCGCCCAAGGAATCGCCAGCTCACGGCTTCGATATGATCTTTACGTCGAGCGCTGCCGCGATCAGCATGCGACGGATCACAGCAGCTCGCCGATACCCTTTGCGGCGCTCAGTAGCGCCACGATCGCAAGGCTGGCGACGGAAACCTGGCGATGCAAGCGCTCGCTGCCGCGGCGAAAACCTTGCTCGCCGATCCAGGTGCCGACGAACATCGCCGGCAACGTCAACAGAGTGAGCCAGGCCACCTGCGTGGTGGCGAGACCGAAGAACGCGATGCTGCCGAAAGCCGCGATTGCCGTGGCGAGAAAGAAGATCAGCAGCGAGGCGCGCGCCACGACGGAGCGAAACGGCCCGGACATGTAGTACACCACCACGGCCGGCGCCGGCATGCCGGCGAGACCGTTGAACAGCCCAGCGAGCGCGCCGACCCCGATGGTGACGAGGCGCGACGGTACGACGTCGAAGGCGAAGCCGCGACCGAGCACGACGACTGCGCCGAACGTGATGCACGAGATGATGATGCGCGCGGCCGCGGCCGGCGCGACGCTGAGCACCAGCGCGCCGAGCGGCGAGCCGATGATTGCGCCCACGATCAGCCAGCGCAGCGACCACCAGTGACCGTCCTGGTGATTGCGGCGCAGATCGTTGAGGCCACCGAGAAGTTGCAACAGCACGGCGATCGGCACCGCCTGGGAGGGCGTCATCACCATGCCCATCAGTGGCACGGCGGCGAGTGCGAAGCCGAAGCCCGTAAAGCCGCGCAACACCGCAGCCGTCAGCACTGCCGCGAGAGTGGCGGCTGCGAGACCGGGGGATGGCAGCGCGGCGATGAGAGTGGCCTGCGCCGCTGCAACGATTGAGTGCATGCGCGGCTACGGGAAGGGGAGCATCGAGGCGGTCTATGACCGTTGTGGTTCTGCACGGAAGGACCACTCTTCGGAAGCTTCCACCCTGGTGTTCCAGCGCGCGCGACCGCCTGACAGCTCATCAGGCGCCGATGCGGCCTTGGCGCGGCTCCGCCGAAGCGGGCTGCTTTTTGCCTTTGTTAGGTCATCGACGATCCGGCACGCAAAGCCAAGGGCCAATGCGGGTCCGGCCGTTGGGCCAGTCTGCCCGCGCGGCTCTGGTCCGCCACGCTTGCGTCATCTGGTTCTAAGCCGGCGGCCGAAGGTCGTGACAGTTTTGCCTGCGAAGCGTGCATCTCCGCATCGGTTGCGGCGCGCGGAAAGCAGAATGGATTGATCATGTCCGATCTCGACACAGCTCGACTGAAGACGCTGGAAGCCGTGTTCCAGGCGTTCAACCGCCACGACGGCGCCGCCGTGATGGCGGGGATGACCGACGACGTCGTGTTCGACGCCGCCGCCGGACCCGAAGCGCGCGGCCGTCGCATCAGCGGCGCAGCCGACGTGCGCGCGGCGTTCGAGGGAACGTTCGCGATGTTTCCTGACGTGAGCTGGGAATGCACGCGCCACGCGGTGTTCGGCGATCGCGGCATCTCCGAATGGATCTTCCGGGCGACCGCCAAGGACGGCTCCAAGATCGAAGCCGAAGGCGTCGACCTGCTCGGCTTCCGCGGCGACAAGATCTGCACTAAGAGCGCGTTCCGCAAGGACCGTCCGCCGCTGCCGGCGGCCAAGTAAGAGGCGGCCGCGTCATGAACAAGCCGCTGAATCATTCGCCCTTCGCCGCCTACGATCCCCACTACGATCCGCTGGTCAGCGACGGCCCCGGCCGCAACCGCAACTACGCGCCGACCTACTGGACCGCGACCGCCGGTACGCCGCCGCAGGACGACGGCCCGATCACTCAGGATGTCGATGCCGATGTCGTCATCATCGGTTCCGGTTTCACCGGCCTCGCCTGCGCGATCTATCTGGCGCGCGAGCACGGCATCAAGGCGACGGTGCTGGAAGCCAATCGCGTTGCCTGGGGCTGCAGTACCCGTAACGGCGGCCAGGGCCAGAACGCCGCCGGCCGGCTGACGCGCTCGCAATGGATCGAGCGCTGGGGCCGCGACGTCGCGCTCAAGCTGCACGCCGAAATCCGCGACGGCTTCGAGACCTTCGAAGAGCTGGTGCGCAGCAGCCCGATCGACTGCGAGCCGCAGCGCGGCGGCCATCTCTACATCGCCCACCGCCAGCGTAACCTCGACAAGATCGCCGCCGAGGCCAAGGTTCTCACCGACGTGTTCGGCGAGCCGACCCGGTTGATCGGCGCCGACGAGCTGCGCCAGAACTATCTCAACGAGTCCGAGGCTGTCGGCGCGGTGCTCGAGCCGCTCGGCACCGGGGTGCATCCGGCCAAGCTCGCCTTCGGCTATCAGCAAATGGCGCGCGACCTCGGCGCCAAGGTTCACCCGGGCAGCCCGGTGATCGATATTACCGAACGCGGTGGCGTGTTTTATCTGCGCACACCGGGCGGCACGGTGAAGGCGCGCGCGGTCGGCATTGCCACCGGCGCCTACACGGCGCCGGGCCTGACGCCGCTGCTGCGCGGCCGCTGCATGCCGATCCTGTCCAACTCGATCGTGACACGGCCGCTGACCGCGGCCGAACTCGAGACGACCGGTTTCAAGACCAAGCTGGTGCTCACAGACACGCGCACGCTGCGCTACTACTATCGTCTGCTGCCCGACAACCGCGTCCAGATCGGCAGCCGCTCGTCGATCACCGGCGCCGATGCCGACCATCCCAAGCATCTGCAGCTCCTGATCGATGGCCTGCACCGCAAATTCCCGGCGCTGACCGGCATCGAGATCGACTACTCGTGGTGGGGCTGGGTCGACGTCAGTCACGACATGATGCCGCGCATCTTCCAGCCGGCGCAGGACCAGAAGCTGTTCTATGCGCTCGGCTACGGCGGCAACGGCGTGTCGTACTCGGCGCAGGCCGGCCGCCGCATGGCGCAGATGATCGCCGGGCAGCGTTTCAAGGGTCAGGATCTGCCGATCTTCACCTCGCCGCTGCCGACCCACACCTTCTCGCCGTTCCGCCGCATCGGCCAGCGCATGCTGTATC
>NZ_BADD01000057.1 GCF_000333455.1 Rhodopseudomonas sp. B29 | reverse complement strand
CAGGCCTGGCGCCGCTCGCTGAAGCGCATGCCGGGACCGCAGCCGTCGCGAACCTGGACCACTGCGCTGGCCGCGCCGCTCTGCCGCGCACCGAGCAGCGATGCGGCGCCCGCCTGCGCCGGAATAGCCAGCGCGCCTATCACTATGATCAAAGCCGACCGCGCCAATCGCGAACCAAACATCGCTAGCCCTCTTCCAAATAACAGCCCGGCCGCGACTCTGGATCGAGTCGCTCTGGCAATGAGAGCCGACGCTAATCGGCTGTTTGTCGGCGTTGCAATGACGGTGCCGGCGCCGGCCCGCGTCATGTTGTCGCCGTCGCGCCGCTCCACGTGCGCTAATCGGGCCTTACAGGCGCATGCCGAGCTTCGCGGCCTCGACGAAGCGGCGCGCTGCCGGCGACAGCACGAAGGCGGCGCGGCTGATCAGCGAGACATGGCGCACGATGTTCGGGCGAGTCAGCGGCACCGCCGCCAGCATGGGGAATTGGCCGACTGGCAACATATGCGCGGGCAGGATGCTAGTGCCGACCCCATCCGCGGTCAGCGCCAGGGCGGTGGTAATCAGCGACACTTCGAACGCCGGTTCGAGCCGACGCCCGGTGCGGGCCAGCGCTTCGTCGATCTGGCTGCGGATGCGCGTACCGCGGCGCATCGCGATCAATTGGCCTCCGACGACCTCCTCCCAGGTCAGCCGCGCCCGCTTCTCGAAGCGGCCGTCCTTCAGGCCGATCGCCGACAGCGAACTTTGCATCAGCGTCTCGACCTTCACCTCGGGCGTGTCGACGCTCTCGATGCTGCCGATGCCGAGATCGCAATTGCCGCGGATGACGAATTCGAGCAGTTCGTCGGGCGCAACGTCGAACAGCTCGATGCCGACATCCGGATAGTCGGCGCGATAGCGTGCCACGACGCGCGGCAGCAGCGCCGACGCAACGCCGGCCGACACCGCCACCGCGATGCGCCCGGTCTTGACCTCGACCAGATCGCGCATGTGGCGGTCGAGCCCCTGCGCACCGGCGAGGATACGTTCGGCGATCGGCACCGCGTCCTCGCAGGCCGCGGTCGGGTGCAGCACGCGGGTGGTGCGGTCGAACAGCTTGAGGGAGAAGTTCTGTTCGAGCTGCTGGATCAGCAGGCTGATTGCCGACTGGGTGACCCGCAATTCGGCCGCCGCCTTGGTCAGACTGCGCAGCCGATACACCGCCACCAGCGCCTCGAGCTGCCGCATCGTCGGAATCATCAGCACACCTGATCGTCTGTCGATTTGAGCGAGGGCAGCGCACGCCGATACAGCGACCTCCCACCCGCGGCCAACTCATAAGGTGACCTCATGAATATATCAAATTTTTCCGTCTAATCCCGAGAGTTCAGATTTTGCAAATTAGTCGCGTTCGCGCCTCGCCGCCCGTCGGTGGAGGCGCGGCTAAGCAAAAAACGACAATGAACGGGGAGGAGCGCGTGGCCGAGGCCATCAATGTGGCTCGCTTTATCGACGAGCGGCCGCTGTCGTCATTTCAGATCAGAACCATCATCCTGTGCGCGCTCGTCGTCGGGCTCGACGGCTTCGACGCGCAGGCGCTCGGCTTCGTGGCTCCGGCGCTATCCAAGGATTGGCACCTCGCCAGCGGCGCGCTCGGCCCGGTTTTCGGCGCCTCGCTGTTCGGCGTGATGGTCGGCTCGTTCGTGTTCGGCGGTCTCGCCGATTACTTCGGTCGCAAATGGCTGGTGATCGCTGGCGTGCTGGTGTTCGCTTTCGGCACGCTGGCGACCTGCTGGACCAGCAACGTCTCCGAACTTTTGATGCTACGCTTCGTCACCGGCCTCGGGCTCGGCGGCGTGCTCCCGAACCTGATCGCGCTCACCGGCGAATACGCGCCGCAGCGCCGCCGCACGCTGCTGATCATGCTGATGTTCATGACGGTGTCGCTCGGCTCGGCGATCGGCGGCTTTGCGGCCGCGAAGCTGATCCCGACCCACGGCTGGCAGGTCGTGTTCATCATCGGCGGCGCGCTGCCGCTGATCCTCTGCCCGTTCCTGATCGGTTGGCTGCCGGAATCGCTCTCGATCCTGGCGCTGCGCGGCACCAGGAACGATCAGGTCCGCGCCCTCCTCGGCCGCATCGACCCGACCACCAAGTTTGCTGCCGGCGCGCGCTTCACCATCGTCGAGGAAAAGGGCAAGGGCTTCCTGCTGCCGCAGCTGTTCACGCATGGTCGCCTGCTGCCGACGCTGCTGCTGTGGGTGATGTTCTTCATGAACATGCTCGACATCTACTTCCTCAACAACTGGCTGCCAACACTCGGCCATGGCGTCGGGCTCGACGTCCAGTCGGCGATCGCCGTCGGCGTTGCGTTCCAGATCGGCGGCATGCTCGGCACCGTCCTGCTCGGCGTCTCGATCGAGCGGCTCGGCTTCCACAAGGTGTTGTTCGCGACGTACTTGGCCGGCTTCGCCTCGATCGTCACCATCGGCCTAGCCGGTGCATCGCTGCCGATCCTGGTGCCCGCGGTGTTCGTCGCCGGCGTCGCGGTGATCGGCGGCCAGATCGGCTGCAACGCCTACGCGGCGCGCGTCTACCCGACCTACATCCGCGCCACCGGTCTCGGCTGGGCGCTCGGCATCGGCCGTTTCGGCTCGATCCTCGGCGCCACGATGGGCGGCATGATGCTAGCCGCGCATTGGGGCATCCCGTCGCTGTTCAACGCCAGTGCGGTGCCGCAGCTCTGCTCGGCGCTGGTGATCGTCGCACTGGCGATGCTCGGCATGCGCCGCGTCGTCGGCGCGCCCGAAGAAACCCGGTCCGGCGCAATGCCGGCCGCCGAACGAACCTGATCATTCGAGTAGTGAGAGATCGACATGCAGACGATTGATACGCAGGTCCTGGTGGTCGGGGGCGGCCCGGTCGGGCTCACCGCCGCGATGGATCTGGCCTCGCGCGGCATCAAGGTGGTGGTGGCGGAAATCCGCCGCGCCGGCGAGCCGCCGAACGTCAAGTGCAACCACGTCTCGGCGCGCTCGATGGAAGTGTTCCGCCGCCTCGGCATCGTGCAGCGCGTGCGCAACGCCGGCCTGCCCGCCGATTTTCCCAACGACTGCGCCTATCGCACCGCCGTCGTCGGCCGCGAGCTGAGCCGCATTCCGATCCCGTCCCGCGCCGAGCGCTACACCGCAACCGGCGGCCCCGACACCGACTGGCCGACGCCGGAGCCGCCGCATCGCATCAACCAGATCTATCTCGAACCGATCCTGTTCGCATGCGCGCAGGAGCGGCCGGAGATCAGCATCCTCACCCGCACCGAAATCGAAAAGTACGAACAGACGCCGAACGGCGTCGTCGCCACCGCGCGCAATCTCGACAGCGGCGAGACCTTCAGCATCGCCGCCGAATATCTGATCGGCTGCGACGGCGGCCGCTCCACCATCCGCCGCGCCATGGGCGCCAAGCTGTCCGGCACAGATGTCGTGCAGCGCGTGCAGTCGACCTACATCCACGCGCCGCAGCTCAAGGAGCTGATCACCCAGAAGCCGGCCTGGATGACGATGACCCTCAACCCGCGCCGCTGCGGCACCACCGTGGCGATCGACGGCAAGGACAACTGGCTGATCCACAATCATCTCGCCGCCGAGGAGACCGAGTTCGACAGCGTCGATCGCGACTGGGCGCTGCGCACCATTTTGGGCGTCGATGAGAAGTTCAAGTACGACATCCTCAGCAAGGAAGACTGGGTCGGCCGCCGCCTCGTCGCCGATCGCTTCCGCGACGGCCGCGTCTTTATCTGCGGCGATGCCGCGCATCTGTGGATCCCTTACGCCGGCTACGGCATGAACGCCGGCATCGCCGACGCGGTCGATCTGTGCTGGCTGATGGCCGGCGTGCTGCAAGGCTGGGCGGATCCCAAGATGCTCGACGCTTACGAGGCCGAGCGCCAGCCGATCACCGAGCAGGTGTCGCATTTCGCCATGAACCATGCGCTGGCGGTGATGAGCCAGCGCCGCGCCGTGCCGCCGGAAGTCGAGCAGGACGGCCCCGAAGGCGACGCGACGCGCGCGCGCATCGGCCAAGCCGCCTACGACCTCAACGTCCAGCAGTATTGCTGCGGCGGTCTCAACTTCGGCTATTACTACGAGGGCTCGCCGATCATCGTCAGCGACGGCGAAGCACCGCCGGCCTACAGCATGGGCTACTTCACCGCCTCCACCGTGCCGGGCGCCCGCGCCCCGCACGCCTGGCTGGCTGATGGCCGCTCTCTGCTGGATACGCTCGGCCCGGCCTATACGCTGATCCGCTTCGACCCGCGCATCGACGTCACGGCGCTCACCAAAGCCGCGGCGGAGTCGCACACGCCGCTGAGCGTGGTCGATGTCGATCCCGCCAAGGCCAACGTTCCCTCGCCCGAGAACCTGCTGATCGTCCGCCCCGACACCCACATCGCCTGGCGCGGCAACGAGCTGCCGCTCGATCCGCAGCTGCTGCTCGATCAGTTGCGAGGAAAGTTGGTCGATGCCAATCAGCGCCGCCCGGCGCTGGTTGGATAACATCCGTTGCACAACACAACAACTATGCGCGGTCCGGCCTGACCTCGTCAGCCCGGACCACCGGTATCGGCGGATCGGTACAAGCCGAGCGCCTAAACTTATTCCGGGGGACACGATCATGAAACGTCATTGGACCTTGGCGGCGCTCGGCGCCGTGCTCATTCTCGGCGGCGCGCTGCTGGCGCATTTCATCCAGACTTCCGGCGGCATCCGCATCGAGGACGTGCGCTTCAAGGGAGCCAAGGGCAACACCATGAGTGCCCTCGTCTACATTCCCGCAGGCGCCACCGAGCAGACGCCCGCCCCCGGCATCCTCGCGGTTCACGGCTATATCAACTCGCGCGAGACGCAGGACGGCTTCGCCATCGAATTCGCGCGGCGCGGCTACGTCGTCGTCGCCATCGACCAGATGGGCCACGGCTACAGCGATCCGCCGACCTACGCGTATGGATTCGGCGGCCCCGATGGCCTGCGCTATCTGCTGAGCCTGCCTTACGTCGACAAGGCCAACATCGGCCTCGAAGGCCATTCGATGGGCGGCTGGACCGTGCTCGCCGCCGCCTCGGCGATGCCGGACGCCTACAAGGCGATCGTGCTCGAGGGCTCGTCGACCGGCAAGCCGTTCGCCGCCGAGGGCACGCCGACGTGGCCGCGCAATCTCGCGGTGGTGTTCTCGCAATACGACGAATTCTCCGGGATCATGTGGGGCAGCGAATACGCCAAGAACGTCCCGCAAGCGCCAAAGCTGCAAAAAGTGTTCGGCGTCACGGCGCCGATCGAGCCCGGCAAGGTCTATGGCGACATCGCCCAGGGCACCGGGCGCGTGCTCTACACGCCGGCGATCACGCATCCTTCGGACCACTTCTCCGAGGAAGCGATCGGGTACAGCCTCGACTGGTTCGCCAAAACGCTGAGCGGCGGCAAACCGCTACAGGCGAGCGATCAGATCTGGCGCTGGAAGGAGATCGGCACGCTGATCGCCTTCATCGGCTTCATCGTGCTGCTGCTCGGCACCTTCGATCTGCTGCTCGCGACCTCGCCCTTCGCCGCCCTGCGCCTGACCACCGCCGATCGTGGAGGATCCGCGCCGGCGCAGACGGACGGCCGCTGGTGGGCGGCGTTCTGGCTCACCGCGCTGATCCCGGCGATCACCTATTATCCGGCCTTCGCGCTCGGCAACACCTTCCTGCCGGCGTCGAAGTTCTTGCCGCAGCTGTTCACCACGCAGATCGCCCTGTGGGCGCTGATCAACGCCGCGATCACGCTGGCGCTGCTGCCGCTGATCCCGAAGGCGCCCGCGCGCAGCGGCGTCATCGGCGCATCGCTGCTGATCGCCATCGTCACAGTCGCAGTCGGCTATCTGTCGCTGTGGCTCGCCGACGTCTTGTTCAAGGTCGATTTCCGCATCTGGATCGTGGCGCTGAAACTGCCGAACGCCAATCAGGCGCTGATCATGCTGATCTATCTGGTGCCGCTGACGCTGTTCTTCATCGTCGCGCTGAGCGCGCTGCATCGCAATTTCAGCCGTCCGGGCGCTGCCGCGCTCGGCCATTACGCCACCACGGTCCTGGCGCTGTCGCTCGGATTCGTCGTGCTGGTCGGCGGCCAGTATCTGGCGATGTGGCTCGGCGGCAAGCTGATCAACCCGTTCCCCACCTCGCCGGTGATCCCGCTGTCGACCATCATCACCATCCAGTTCGTGCCGCTGCTGGCTATCATCGCGCTGATCTCGACCTTCACCTGGCGCCGCACCGGCAGCGCCCTGCCCGGCGCGCTGATCTGCGGCCTGTTCGTCACCTGGTACATCGTCGCCGGACAAGCCACCCAGGCCGCCTTCTGACCTTCCGCTCGAGCTCTGACATCGCATGACCTCCCATAGCGCCGCGCATTACTTCCTCGAAGGCCTCGTCGATCTCGGCGTCGACTACATCTTCGCCAATCTCGGCACCGACCACGTCTCGCTGATCGAGGAGCTGGCGCGCTGGGACAGCGTCGGGCGGCCGCACCCGAAAGTCATCCTGTGTCCGCACGAGGTCGTCGCCGTGCACATGGCCGCCGGCTACGCGCTGGCGAACGGGCGCGGCCAGGCGGTGTTCGTGCATGTCGATGCCGGCACCGCCAATGCCTGCATGGCGATCCAGAACCTGTTCCGCTATCGCCTGCCGGTGATGCTGTTCGCCGGCCGCGCGCCGTTCAGCATCCACGGCGAGCTCACCGGCTCACGCGACACCTACGTGCACTTCATTCAGGACAGCTTCGATCCCGGCAGCATCGTGCGACCCTATGTGAAGTGGGAGTACTCGCTGCCCTCCGGCGTCGTCGTCAAGGAAGCGCTGTCGCGCGCCGCCGCCTTCATGCAGAGCGATCCCAAGGGCCCGGTCTACATGCTGTTGCCGCGTGAGACGCTGGCGGAGGAGCACGACGAGTCGGCGATGCCGCCCTACCCGGCCGCGCGCTACGGCGAAGTCCGCGCCGGCGGCATCGAGCCGGCCCGCGCCGCCGCGATCGCGCGCGAGCTGATGAGCGCTGACAATCCGGTGGCCCTCACGGCCTATCTCGGCCGCAACCATCAAGCGGTGGCAGTGCTCGACCGACTGGCGCGGACCTGCGGCATCCGTATCGTGGAGTCCGGATCGATCGACCTCAACACCTCGCAGGATTCGCCCTGCTTCGCTGGTTTCGATCCCGGCCCGGTGATCGCGGACGCGGACCTCGGCCTGCTGCTCGACGTCGACGTGCCGTTCCTGCCGCAGATGCTGAAGCAGGCCAAGCACAAGCGCTGGATCCAGATCGACGTCGATGCGCTGAAAGCCGACATCGCGATGTGGGGCTTCGCTACCGATGTGCGCATTCAGGGCGACTGCGCCACCATCCTGCAGCAGGTGCTCAATATCGTCGAAGCCGAGGCCGACGACGCCTACCGCGCCCGCGTCGCCGCTCGTATCGAAAGCTGGGCGCCGGCGCGCGACGCCGCCGCCAAGCGCCGCACCGCCGCGGCCGAGCAGCCGGCGGACAAGCCGATCACGCCCGCTTACTTGTTCTCGCGGCTTGATGCTCAGCTCAAGCCGACCGACATCGTCGTCAACGAAGCCATCCGCAATTCGCCGGTGCTGCAGCAACAGCTCCACCGCACCGAGCCCGGCAGCTATGTCGGCCTCGCCGGCGGCGGCCTCGGCTTCAGCGGCGGCACGGCGCTGGGGCTGAAGCTGGCGCAGCCCGACCGCCGCATCGTGCAGATCATCGGCGACGGCGCCTATCACTTCTCCGCGCCGGATTCGGTCTATGCTGTCGCGCAGGCCGAGCAGCTGCCGATCTTCACCGTGGTGATCGACAATGGCGGCTGGCAGGCGGTGAAGTCCTCGGTGCAGCGCGTCTACCCAAACGGCATCGCGCAGGCCAGCGACGCGTTCCAGTCGCGCCTCGCCTCCGGGCGCCAGGGCGAACGCCGCGGCTTCTGCGAGATCGGCGCCGCGTTCGGCGCCTATGGCGAGCGCGTGTCCGACCCCGCCGAACTCGATGCCGCGATCCGGCGCGGCCTCGCCGCCGTCGATGACGGCCAGGCCGCGGTGCTGCACGTCGACGTCACGCCGCTCTGAGGCGAGGCGGCTTGACGCCGCGCCGCGCAGCCCCCATGGCTAGCGCGTCAGTCGGCCGGACGGCCGCTCCCGCACCGGCCGAAAGGCTGCGGGGGAGGAAAGTCCGGGCTCCATCGACATACGGTGCCGGATAACGTCCGGCGGGGGCGACCCCAGGGAAAGTGCCACAGAGAACGAACCGCCCGCCTACGCAGCTTCGCTGCTTCGGCGCGACAAGCCCTCGGGCTCGCTGCGCCGTAACCCGTAAGGGTGAAGGCGAGGTAAGGGTGAAAAGGTGCGGTAAGAGCGCACCGCGTCGCCGGCAACGGCGACGGCACGGCAAACCCCACCGGGAGCAAAACCGAATAGGGACGGCATCGCGGATAGTTCGCTGCTTGCAGCGATAACTCCGCAGGGTGATGTCAAACCCGCCGTCCGGGTAGGTTGCTCGAGGCGCTGTGCAAACAGCGTCCCAGAGGAATGGCCGTCGCGCGTCGCGCCCGCAAGGACGCGGCGCCCTCCAGAACCCGGCTTACAGGCCGGCTGATACCTGATCTAGGAAGGGCTCGGCGTGATGCGCCGGGCCCTTCGCCTATCGCGCCCCACCGTGGCCGTCGAGCCAAGTCTCGAAGAGGCCCACCGCCACCATGATGGCCCCGAGAAGCACCGGTGACATCAGCGCGAACCACTGAAACCCCGTCATTCTTCAAGCCCTCCAAGCGCGCTGTGTCCTCATCCTGAGGAGCCCCGACGTAGCCCGCAGGGCGTAGCCGAGGCGTCTCGAAGGCTGAGGCCACGAGATACTTGTGGCCCATGGTTCGAGACGGCGCTACGCGCCTCCTCACCATGAGGTTGCAGATGTGGCAGGAGCCCTTCCGCCGTCAGACAATATTCTAGCGATCGATCTGACGTCTTCGAAGCGAGATCAATAGCCAAGCGATGATAGGCCCGGCAATCGCAACTGCAGACGTCAAATAAGCGTTAGCGAAGTACGTGTCGCCAAGCTCGCTTCGTATCGCAGGCCCGACGTCTGCGTCATGCAACTCGAGAAGCTGCGCCCCAACGAAAGCGC
>NZ_BADD01000058.1 GCF_000333455.1 Rhodopseudomonas sp. B29 | reverse complement strand
GATCACCTGACGTTCGTCGAGCAGATCGAAGAAGACATCGCCCGGCTCAAGACCCGGCTCGAACATATCGACGAGCCACGGCGGCGGCGGCTGGTCCTGGGTGACATCGATCGGCTGAAGGCGCGACGGCTCGCCGAGCTCGCAAGAATTGCCGGCCAATTGCGCCAACATGCCGATCTGGCGCAGCGTCTCGATCTCGTGCTCAGCGTCCCCGGCATCGGTGAGCGGACGGCACTGGCACTGATCATCCGCATGCCCGAACTCGGCCAAATCAGCCGAGAAAAGGCCGCGGCTCTCGCCGGCCTGGCGCCGTTCGACGATGAAAGCGGCAAGCACAAGGGAGAGCGCCATATCGGCGGCGGCCGAGCCCGCTTACGGCGCTCGCTGTTCGCCGCAGCGCTGCCGGCCTCCTTCCGCTGGAACAAGGCCCTGTGCGCTTTTTACGCCCATCACAGAGCTCGAGGCCATGCACACAACTACGTCCTCGTCGCCTGTGCTCGCAAGCTTCTCATCTACGCCAACACCGTCGTCCAGCGCGGCTCCCCATGGGTGGAAAACCCTATCGCGCTTTAATGGTTGCTACGCTTATGTCATTCCGGGGCGCGCCGTAGGCGCGAACCCGGAATCTCTTTGCTTACCACCTCGGGATTCCGGGTTCGCTCGCTACGCGAGCGCCCCGGAATGACGGGGAGAAGAACAAAGGCGCGATCCTTGCGGACCGCGCCTTTTCTTATCTCGATAACCGTAACTACTTCGCGCCCGCCTTCTGGGCGTAGGCCCAGCTCGCCTGGGCCAGCGGCACCGTGCGGGCGGCGGATTCCTTGGCTTTGTCGGACGCCGCCGTCCCGTCGCGGATACGGCCGGCGATACCCTGGGTGATGCCGGCGAGGCGGAACGTGTTGTAGGCGAAGTACCAGTTCAGATCCGGCACGCCGTCGATGCCGGCCGCCTTGCAATAGATCGCCGCGGCCTCGTCCATGGTCGGCAGGTTCAGCGCCTTGAAGTCGGCGCCGTCGAGACCCGGCATGATCCACTGCATCAACAGATAGGTGAAATCCGCCATCGGATCACCCAGCGTCGACAGCTCCCAGTCCAGCACCGCCTGCACCTTCGGTTCGGTGGCGTGGAAGATCATGTTGTCGAGCCGGTAGTCGCCGTGCACGACGCTGACGCGCTTCTGCTCGGGCAACGTGCTCGGCAGCCATTCGATCAGCCGGTCCATCTCCGGGATCGATTGCGTCTCCGAGGCGCGATACTGCTTGGTCCAGCGATCGACCTGTCGGGCGAAATAATTGCCCGGCTTGCCGAAGTCGCCGAGGCCGATCTTCTCCGGATCGTAGGAGTGCAGCAGCGCCAGCGTTTCGATCTTGCTGGTGAAGATCGCGCGGCGCATCTCCGGCGGCTGGCTCGGCAGCGTCGGATCCCAGAACACCCGGCCCTCTTCCATCGACATGATGTAGAAGGCGGCGCCGATCACACTGTCGTCCATGCACAGCGCATAGGCGTGCGCGACCGGGAAGCCCTGCTTGCCGAGCGCGGCGATCACCTTGAACTCACGATCGACCGCATGGGCGGACGGCAGCAGTTTGCCGAACGGCTTGCGCCGCATCACATAGGAGCGGCTCGGCGTGTTCAGCCGATAGGTCGGGTTGGACTGGCCGCCCTTGAATTGCTGCACTTCGAGCGGCCCGGCATAGCCCTCGACATTGGACTGCATCCACTCGGCCAGCCTGGCTTCGTCGATGCGGTGGCGTTCCTCGACCGGCTTTGTGCCGGTGTAGTCGTCGTCTTTGCGGAAACCGACCAACTGAGTCCCCACTCTTTGTCCGCCTGACGGCGGTGGAGCTTGTTTTTCTAGATCGTCATGCCCGGGCTTGACCCGGGCATCCATCTATTCAGAAGATGGATCGCCGGATCAAGTCCGGCGATGACACTGTTGAAGGTTGCGACGCCCCGACCTTAGTGGTTGGTCGGCGCGTTGGCGTATTTCTTCAGCTCGAGGCGGGCGATAGCGCGGTTGTGCACCTCGTCCGGACCGTCGGCGAGACGCAGCGTGCGGATGTTGGCGTAGTCCTTGGCGAGGCCCGCCTCGTCCGACACGCCGGCACCGCCGAACGCCTGGATGGCGTTGTCGATGATCTTCAGCGCCATGTTGGGCGCCGCCACCTTGATCATGGCGATCTCGAGCTGCGCGGTCTTATTGCCGACCTTGTCCATCATGTCGGCGGCCTTGAGGCAAAGCAGCCGGTTCATCTCGATGTCGGTGCGAGCCTCGGCGATGCGCTGCTCCCAGATCGAATACTCGATGATCTTCTTGCCGAACGCGGTGCGCGACTGCAGCCGCTTCACCATCTTCTCCAGCGCCTCTTCGGCCTTGCCGATGGTGCGCATACAGTGATGGATGCGGCCCGGGCCGAGGCGGCCCTGCGCGATCTCGAAGCCGCGGCCTTCGCCGAGCAGCAGGTTCGACGCCGGAACGCGGACGTTCTCGAGCTTGACCATGCCGTGGCCGTGCGGCGCGTCGTCAAAGCCGAACACCGGCAGCATCTTCTCGATGGTGATGCCGGGCGTGTCGAGCGGCACCAGGATCTGCGACTGCTGCTGATGCTTGGCGGCCGACAGATCGGTCTTGCCCATCACGATCGCGACCTTGCAGCGCGGATCGCCGACGCCCGACGACCACCACTTGCGCCCGTTGATGACGTAGTGATCGCCATCCTTCTCGATCCGGGTCTCGATGTTGGTGGCGTCGGACGAAGCCACCGCCGGCTCGGTCATCAGGAACGCCGAGCGGATCTCACCGTCCATCAAGGGGCGCAGCCATTTGCGCTTCTGCTCCTTGGTGCCGTAGCGCATCAGCACTTCCATATTGCCGGTGTCCGGCGCCGAGCAGTTGAACACTTCGGAGGCCCAATAGATGTGGCCCATCTGCTCGGAGAGCAGCGCGTATTCGAGATTGCTCAGTCCCGCGCCGTGGAATTCATCGTCGTCGTGCGACGACGGCGGCATGAACATGTTCCACAGGCCTTCGGCCTTGGCCTTCTTCTTCAGGTCTTCGAGGATCGGAATGACCTTCCAGCGGTCGCCCTCGGCATCCTGCTGCTTGTAGATCGGCACCGCCGGACGGACATGCGTGTCCATGAAGGCAGTGACGCGGTCGAGCCATTCCCGCTGGCGGGGGGACATCGTGAAATCCATCGGGCGATCCTCTTGTGTTTTCCAGACCTGGTTCACCGGCCTTGGTTCGCCGGCACTGTCTCGCTCCCGGCGAATTGCCGCAAGCCTTTTCGCGAGCGCAGGCACGGATGCAGCAAAGCACCCAATCTGCGCTCCCGCGGCATCCGGCGGGACCGATTGGCCGGGCCGCCGCGCGGGCGCGCATTGACTTCCGACCATAAAACGATAGTTTCATACACACGTTTGAAAAGCAAGTTCGATCATTTTCCAGCAGGCGGCATGTCCACCGACCTCACCCGCACCGCGATCCTGCGCGCCGCCGAACGGCTCTATGCCGACCGAGGCTTCGGCGAAGTGACGCTGCGCGACATCGTCGCAGCGGCCGACGTCAATCTCGCGGCGGTGAACTATCACTTCGGCTCGAAGGACGAACTGATCGCCGAATTGTTCGTGACGCGTTCGATCGCGCTGAACCGCGAGCGGCTCAACGAACTCAAGGCCGCGGAGGCCGAGGGCAATGGTCGTGCGCCCATCGAGGCCGTACTCCGCGCTCTCATCGGCCCGACGCTACGCGGCTGCCTCGGCCCCGGCAGCGAACGCTCCGACGCCGCCCGCTTCATGATCCGCGCCTCGATCGAAACCATCCCGCCGATCCGCAAGATCAAGAATCGCGAGATCGATCACTTACGCAAATTCGCCGCCGCAATGCGCCGCTCGCTGCCCGGCAAATCCGACGAAGACATCTACTGGGGCCTGCACTTCGCCCTCGCCATGGCGCACCAGACGGTGCGCGACAGCGAACGCCTGACGCGGCTGTCAGACGGCAAATGCGACGTCGACGATGTTATTGGGGTGATCGAACGCGTGGTTGCGGTGGCGACGCTGGCGCTGACCGGCGGCGGGGCAGCGGGAAGCGAAAAGACTGCGGCACGGCGGCGGTAAGTTTGCTCTTCGCCTTTACTACGCGTTGACTCCAAAGCACCGTCATCCTGAGGTGCTCGCCCGCAGGGCGAGCCTCGAAGGATGACCGCCATGGGCATCTACGTCTACATGCTCCGCTGCGCCGATGGCTCCTACTATATCGGCAGCGCCACCGGCGATGATCTTTCCACTCGGATTGCGCAACATGACGCAGGAACGTTTCCCGGCTACACCTCCAGCCGAAGGCCGGTGACGCTGGTCTGGTCCGGCCACTTTGATCGCATCACCGATGGCATCGCGGTTGAGCGGCAGATGAAGGGCTGGAGCCGCGCCAAGAAAGAAGCGCTGATTCGAGGCGACTGGGGCGGTGTTCAGCAATACGCGCGGCGTCGCGCGGGACGGCCGCGTGACAAGTAGCTTGCTTGGTGTGCGTAGAAGTCATCCTTCGAGGCTCGCCCTGCGGGCGAGCACCTCAGGATGACGGCCCCCCAGGACGAAAACCGATCGCGCCCCTCAAATCGCCAGGTAGCGATGCCGCAATTCTTCGCTGTCCAGCACGTGCTTGGCGGAGCCGTCGTAGACGACCTCGCCGGTGTCGAGGATCACGGCGCGGTCGGAGAGTTCCAGCGCCGCGACGGCGTTCTGCTCGACGATGATCGAGGTGATGCCGGCGGCGCGGACCTCGCGCAGCGCCTTGGCGATGTCGTGCCGGACCACCGGCGCCAGCCCCTCATAGGGCTCGTCAAGCAGCAGCAGCTTGAGGTCGCGGGCGAGCGCGCGGGCGATCGCCAGCATCTGCTGCTCGCCGCCTGACATCGTCACGCCTTCCTGCTTGCGCCGCTCGGCGAGCCGCGGGAACAGCTCGTAGATCCGCTCGAACGACCAGCCGACGCTGCCGGAGATGATCGCCAGCTGCAAATTCTGCTCCACCGTCATGCCCGGGATGATGCGGCGATCCTCCTGCACCAGCTGGATGCCGGCCTGTGCGGCGAAATAGTTCGGCTTGCCGTGCAGCTTGACGCCGTCGAGGATCACCTCGCCGCTGTGCAACTCCGGTGACGACGCCCGCGCGATCGCCCGCAGCGTCGAGGTCTTGCCCGCGCCGTTACGGCCGAGCAGCGCCAGGATCTCGCCTTTGTTGAGCGAGAACGAGACGTTCTGAACGATGTAGCTGTCGCCGTAATAGGCGTTGAGGTTGCGGCAGGAAAAAAACGGCGCCGCGGCCTGCGCCGCGTCGGTGCGCTCGGCGGTCATCGTGCTCATACTTGCTCCTCGCCGAGATAGGCTTCGATCACCTTGGGGTTGCCTTTGATCTCGTCCGGCACGCCTTGGGCGATGACGCGGCCGCCGGCCAGCACCGTGATCCGGTCGGCGAGCGAGAACACCACATGCATGTCATGCTCGATGATGACGATCGTCATCCCCGACTCTTTGATCTGCCGCAGGATGTCGATCGTCGCATTGGTGTCGGCGCGCGCCATGCCGGCGGTCGGCTCGTCGAGCAGTAACAGCTTCGGCTTCTGCACCAGCCCCATCACCAACTCGAGCCGCCGCTTGTCGCCGCGCGACAGCGCGCCGGCCAGATGATAGAGATGCTCGCCGAGCCCGCGGTCGCGTAGTGCGGCGATCGCACGCTGGCCGATCTCGCCCTGCTCGTCGAACCGCGACACCAGCTTGAGCCGGAACGCACCGTCCTGATGCGACAGCATCGCCATCATGACGTTTTCCAGCACGGTGAGATCGCCGAAGATCTCCGGGGTCTGAAACACCCGCGCGACGCCGAGCTGGTTGATCTCGTAAGGCGGCAGACCGGTCAGCTCGGTGCCGTGGAACATCACCTTGCCCCGCGTCGGCGGCAGCACACCGACGCAGACGTTGAGCAGCGTCGACTTGCCGGCGCCGTTCGGGCCGATGATGGCGTGGGTCTCGCCCTCGCGAATGTCGAGATTCACGTCGGCCAGCGCGTGCAGTCCCGCGAATGTCTTGTGGACGTGGTCGATGTGCAGGACGATGTCGTTGTTCGAGGTTGCTATCGCGGTCATGGCGTAACGGCCCTCTTCTTCTCCGCGGATTTCTGCTCCGCCTGGGCCGCGCCGTAGCTCGGCGGCATCTCCTCGATCACGCTCTCGCCGAGGCCATCGCGCTGCGGCGAGTCGCCGAGCGACTTGACCTTCGGCGTGTGCTTCAGGCCGATCAGCCGGTTGATGCCCTCCATCACGCCGCCGGGCAGGAAGATCACCACGGCCATGAACAGCAGCCCGAGGGTGAGCTGCCAGCCCTCGCCGACGAACAGGCCGACCGTCTTCACGGCATAGACGCGCACGGTGTCGGGCAGGAACGAGAAGATCGAGGCGAGCTGGGCGTCGTTATAGGCCGAGAAGATGTTCTCGAAGTACTTGATGATGCCGGTGCCGAGCACCGGCCCGAGCAGCGTGCCGGCGCCGCCCAGAATGGTCATCAGCACCACCTCGCCGGAGGCCGTCCATTGCATCCGCTCGGCGCCGGCCAGCGGATCGGTGGCGGCGAGTAGCGCGCCGGCGAGTCCGGCGAACATGCCGGAGATCACGAAGGCCGAGAGCAGGTACGGCCGGGTGTGATAGCCGGTGTAGCCCATCCGGTTCTGGTTCGACTTGATGGCCCGCAGCGTCATGCCGAACGGCGAGCGGAAGATCGCGATCGACAGACCGAACGCTACGACCAGCACCGCGCCGCAGATGTAGAACCCGGTCCAGCCGCTGATCGCCATGCCGAACAGCGAGGGAGTCGAGGAGTGATAGCCGATCGCGGCGTCGAGCACGCGCGGATCGTCGCGCAAGATGCGCAGCCCGGTCTCGCCGTTGGTGATCGGCGTCAGCACCGAATACGCCATGTTGTAGCACATCTGCGCGAAGGCCAGCGTCAGGATCGAGAAGTAGATGCCGGAGCGCCGCAGGCTGACGAAGCCGATCGCGGCTGCGAGCAGCCCGGCGAGGACCATCGCCAGCACCACCGCCGGCAGCAGGTCCATCGAGAACAGCTTGAACGACCACACCGCCGCGTAGGAGCCGACGCCGAGAAATGCCGCGTGGCCGAACGACAGATAGCCGGTGAGCCCGAACAGGATGTTGAAGCCGATCGCGAAGATGCCGTAGATCGCGAACTTTTCGAGCAGATCGGGGTAGCCGGCGCCGATCGGCGTGAAGATGACCGGCCCCAGTGCCACCACGATGGCGAAGCCGATCAGCAGCGCGATGTCGGCGAGTTTGGAGGTGTGCTTCATCTGATCAGCTCTCCATCACGCCCTTGCGCCCCAGCAACCCGCGCGGGCGTACCAGCAGGATTCCGACGGCGACGAGATAGATGATGATCTGGTCGATGCCCGGGACCAGCGCCTTGACCTCGTTCATCGACGCGAAGGATTGCAGGATGCCGAGCAGGAAGCCGGCCAGCACCGCCCCCGGCAGCGAGCCCATGCCGCCGACCACGACGACGACGAAGGACAGCACCAGGAAGTCCATGCCCATGTGATAGTCCGGCGGCAGGATCGGCGTGTACATCACCCCCGCCACGCCGGCGACCACTGCGGCCAGCCCAAACACGATCGTGAAGCGGCGTTCGATGTTGATGCCGAGCAGGCCGACGGTCTCGCGGTCCTGCATGCCGGCGCGCACCACCATGCCGAACGTGGTGAGCTGGAGGAACGCGAACACCGCCGCAATCACCACCAGCGAAAAACCGAGATACACGATCCGCCAATACGGATACACGATCGCCTCGGTGATCTGCAGGCTGCCGGAGAACATCGCAGGCGCCGATTGCGCGATCGGGTTGGCGCCGTAGATCTGCTTGACGATCTCCTGCAGCACGATGGCGAGGCCGAAAGTGACCAGGATCTGGTCGGCGTGCGGCCGCTTGTAGAAGAACCGGATCAGGCCGCGCTCGATGAAGATGCCGATCACCAGCATCACCGGGATCGCGATCAGGATCGAGACCGGCACCGAATAGTCGATCAGGAACTTGCCCCAGTCGCCGAGCATCGCCTGCACGTAGGGCGTCTTGATCTCCATCGGCGAGCCCCACGGCGTCAGCCGCGTCGGATCGACGCGCACGATTTCGAGCGTCAGCAGCCGGTTGAAGGTGACGGCGCAGAACGCGCCGAGCATGAACAGCGCGCCGTGGGCGAAGTTCACCACGCCCAGCGTGCCGAAGGCCAGCGTCAGGCCGAGCGCGATCAGCGCATACGCCCCGCCTTTGTCGAGCCCATTCAGTATCTGCAGAATGATCGCGTCCATGCCTCGCCCATCTCCTCCGTCCACGGCACAGACCGCGGCCCGCGTGTCCCATCTACAAGCTCGCCGTCGCGATCGCCGCGCGGCGCGAAATCTGAAAATCGTTTGTCCGGATGCCCGTTGGTCCGGATCTCACCGAAGCCGGCGGCGACGTCACGCCGCCGTGACGGCCGCGACCGCCAGACACGACGGCCGGCCGCGCCCGACGGCGCGACCGACCGCTGGTTCGTGGTGCGGGGCAGACTCACCGGCGGCGAGTCCGCCCGGCTCAGATCAGCCGCACTTCTTGGCGTCCTTGGAGCCGAGGTCGCCGCCGAAGATGCTGGGGTCGTAAGTGACCTGGGAGGCCGGGACGATCTTCTTGACCTCGAGCAGGTCGTATTTGTCCTTCGGCTTGTCCTTGCCCTGCACCACCAGCACGTCCTTGAAGCACTGATGGTCGGCGGCGCGGTACAACGTCTTGCCGTTGCCCATGCCGTCGAACTCGAAGCCTTCGAGCGCCTTGATCACCTGGGTCGGGTTGAACGAGCCGGCACGCTGGCAGGCATCCGCGTAAAGGATCGCCTGGACGTAGCAGGTCTGCGCCGCCTGCGACGGCGGAGCACCATAGGCCGCGCCGAACGACTTGGTGAACGCGCTGGTCGCCGCGTCTTCCAGCTTCCAGTCCCAATTGGCGGTGCCGTAGATGCCCTTGATCGCGTCGCCGGCGCCCTGCGCCATCAGCTCGGAGAACAGCGGCACGACGATCTCGAACTTCTTGCCGTTGGCCATCTTGTCGCGCAGGCCGAACTGTACCGCCTGGGTCAAGGAGTTGATCATGTCCTTGCCGTAGTGGTTCAGGATCAGCACATCGGCGCCGGAATTCAGCACCGGGGTGATGTACTGCGAGAAGTCGCCGGCGCCGAGCGGGGTGCGGACCGCCTTGACGGTCTTCCAGCCTTCCTTCTCGGTGGCGTTCTTCATGGACTCTTCCTGGGTCCAACCCCAGGTGTAGTCGGCAGTCAGATGATACGCGGCGCGATCCTTGCCGTAGGCTTCGGCGAGCACCGGGCCGAGCGCCACGCCCGACATGTAGGCGTTGAAGAAGTGGCGGAAGCCGTAGGCCCGCTTGTCCTTGCCGGTGGTGTCGTTGGAGTGCGACAGGCCGCACATGTAGATCACGCCGGCATCCTGGCACAGTGACTGCACCGCGACGGCCACCGCCGACGACGAGCAGCCGGTGATCATGATCGCGCCGTCCTTTTCGATCATGCGCTTGGCCGAAGCGCGCGCCGCGTCGGCCTTGGTCTGGGTGTCGCCGGAGACGAAGGTGACCTTCTTGCCGAGCACGCCGTTGCCCTTCAGCGCCAGCGGCTTCATGGTCTTGAGCATGCCGCCATCGCCCTCGCCGTTGATGTGCTTCACGGCGAGCTGATAGGCGCGAAGTTCGTCGGCACCTTCGTCGGCATAGGGACCCGACTGCGGCACGTTGAAGCCGAACACGACGTCCTTGCCCTTGGGCATGTTGCAGAAATCATCGGCCCAGGCATCGCGGATGAAAAACGTCGGCGTTGCGAGGGCGGCAACACCGCCCAATCCGGTCTTGAGTGCGGTTCTGCGATCGATGGAAAATTTGGCGTCGGCCATATGTCTCTCCTCTGAGGGTTCCTCGGTGGCTCGTTATTATTCTTTGGCAGCGACGGCATCGTCCGGCACAGTCACGCCAAATCGCTCTTTCGGCGACGAGCCCGAAGTCTTGAGGAGCGGCAAGCAAAGGGTCAATTGCTACGTTCGGCTAATCCCTGTACGCAAGCGTACTAACACCATCATGCGGCGTGACTTCATTCATCCCGTCCGAGAAGCGGCGGTAACGAGTGAAGCCGGTGGCTGATGAGTCCGTATGGCCGCGACGCCAAGTCGCATGATCGACGTCACACACGCGCACTACCGCGAGCGTGACGTCACGCCAGATTGACGCAGGCAACTGATCCTCAGCGGCGCGCTGCAATTAGTCGTGCGACGCCAACGACGGCTCGGCCCCGTGCGGTGCCGGCGCCAATGGCGCATCGACCACCGTGCCCTCGCCATGCTGGGTCAGCGGCCGGTTGCCGCCGAGCGCGCGCAGCAGCACGTAGAACATCGGGGTAAAGAAGATGCCGAACGCGGTGACGCCGATCATGCCGGCGAACACCGCGACGCCCATGGCGTGGCGCATCTCCGAGCCGGCGCCGGTCGAGGTCACCAGCGGCACCACGCCCATGATGAACGCCATCGAGGTCATCAGGATCGGCCGCAGCCGCAGCCGGCTGGCCTCGATCGCCGCCTGGATCGGCGTGCGCCCGGCGAACTCCAATTCGCGCGCGAACTCGACGATCAGGATGGCGTTCTTCGCCGACAGTCCGACCAGTACGATCAGGCCGATCTGGGTGAAGACGTTGTTGTCGCCCTTGCTGATCCAGACGCCGAACATGGCCGCGAGTAGTCCCATCGGCACGATCATGATGATCGACAGCGGCAGCGTCAGGCTCTCGTATTGCGCAGCCAGCACCAGGAATACCAACAGCAGCGCCACCGGGAACACGATCAGCGACGAATTGCCGGCGATGATCTCCTGATAAGTCAGTTCGGTCCATTCGAAGCCGATGCCCTTGGGCAGCGTCTCCTTGGCGACGCGCTCGACCGCGGCCTGCGCCTGCCCGGTCGAGAACCCGGGCGCCGCGCCGCCGCTGACATCGGCGGTGAGGAAGCCGTTGTAGCGCATCGCCCGCTCCGGCCCTGCGCTCTCCTTGACGCGCAGCAACGTCGACAGCGGGATCATCTCGTTACTATCCGACCGCACCTTGAGCTGGCCGACATCGTCGGCACGGGCGCGGAACTTGGCGTCGGCCTGCACGCGCACCGAATAGGTGCGGCCGAATTTGTTGAAGTCGTTGACGTAGAGCGAACCGAGATAGATCTGCATGGTGTCGAAGATCGACGTCACCGGCACGTTGAGCTGGCGCGCCTTGGTGCGATCAACGTCCGCGTAGAGCTGCGGCACGTTGATCTGATAGCTGGTGAACAGCCCGGCCAGTTCCTTCTGCGCGGACGCCTTTGCAACGAACGCCTTGGTGGCGTCGTTGAGCGCCTCGTAGCCGAGGCCGGCGCGGTCCTCGATCTGCAGCTTGAAGCCGCCGATGGTGCCGAGGCCGGCGACCGGCGGCGGGGGGAACATGGCGATGAACGCATCCTGGATGCCGGCGAACTTCTTGTTCAGCGACAGCGCGATCGCATTGCCGCTCAGCGCCGGGCTCTTGCGGTCGGCGAAGTCCTTCAGGCCGATGAAGACGATGCCCGAGTTCGACGAGTTGGTGAAGCCGTTGATCGACAGGCCGGGAAACTGGATCGAGTTCTCGACGCCGGGCTCCTGCTGGGCGATGTCGCCCATACGGCGGATCACTTCTTCGGTGCGGTCCAGCGTGGCCCCGTCCGGCAGTTGCGCGAAGCCGACCAGATATTGCTTGTCCTGCCCCGGCACGAAGCCGCCCGGCACGGCGTGGAACAGCCAGCCAGTGACACCGACCAGCACCAAGTACACGCCCATGACGATCGCTCGGCGCGAGATCACGCGCTTGACGCCGCCCCCATAGGCCGCCGAGCTACGCGTGAAGAAGCGGTTGAAGCGGACGAAGAACCAGCCGAGCGTGCGGTCCATGAATCGCGTCAACGCGTCCTTCGGCGCGTCGTGACCGCGCAGCAGCAGCGCGGCCAGCGCCGGCGACAGCGTCAGCGAGTTGAAGGCCGAGATCACCGTCGAGATCGCCACCGTCAGGGCGAACTGCTTGTAGAACTGCCCGGTGAGGCCGGTGATGAAGGCCAGCGGCACGAACACCGCGACCAGCACCAGCGCGATGGCGATGATCGGCCCGGTGACTTCGCGCATCGCCTGGTAGGCGGCGTCCTTCGGCGCGAGGCCGCGCTCGATGTTGCGTTCGACGTTCTCGACCACGACGATGGCATCGTCGACCACGATGCCGATCGCCAGCACCAAACCGAACAGCGTCAGCGCGTTGATCGAAAAACCGAACACGTGCATCACTGCGAAGGTGCCGATCACCGACACCGGCACCGCGATCAGCGGAATGATCGAGGCCCGCCAGGTCTGCAGGAACAGGATCACTACCAGCACCACCAGCGCGATGGCTTCCAGCAGCGTGTGGATCACGGCCTCGATCGAGGCGCGGACGAACTGCGTCGGGTCGTAGACGATGTCGTAGTCGACGCCGTCCGGCATGTTCTCCTTCAGCTCCTTCATCGTCTTGCGGACGTTGTCGGAAATCTGGATCGCGTTGGAGCCTGGCGCCTGGAAGATCGGCACAGCGACCGCGGACTTGTTGTTGAGCAGCGAGCGCAGTGCGTAGTCGGCGGCGCCGAGTTCGATGCGTGCGACGTCGCGCAGCCGCACCACGTCGCCATTGGCGCCGTTCTTGACAATGATGTCGCCGAATTCCTGCTCGGTCTGCAGCCGGCCCTGGGCATTGATCGAGAGCTGCAGATCGAGCCCGGGCTCGTTGGGCGAGCCGCCGACCTGCCCGGCCGCCGCCTGGACGTTCTGCGCGCGGATCTCGCGCACGACGTCGTCGGGCGACAGGCCGCGCTCGGCCATCTTCTGCGGATCGAGCCAGATCCGCATCGAGTAATCACCCGAGCCGAACAGCTGGACCTGGCCGACGCCCTCGATGCGCGCCAGCCGGTCCTTGACGTTGAGCACCGCGTAGTTGCGCAGGTAAGTCATGTCGTAGCGGCCGTTCGGCGACATCAGATGCACGACCATCGTGAGGTCGGGTGCGCTCTTGATGGTGGTGACGCCGAGCGCGCGCACTTCCGCCGGCAGCCGCGGCTCGGCCTGCGACACGCGGTTCTGCACCAGCTGCTGCGCCTTGTCGGGGTCCGTACCGAGCCGGAACGTGACGTTGAGCGTCATCCGGCCGTCGGTCGTCGCCTGGCTGCTCATGTAGAGCATGTTCTCGACGCCGTTGATCTGCTCTTCGATCGGCGTCGACACCGTCTCGGCGATCACCTTCGGATTGGCGCCAGGATAGTTGGCCGTCACCACGATGGTGGGCGGCGACACTTCCGGATATTCACTGATCGGCAGCACCGGCAGCGACAGAAGGCCGGCGAGAAAGATCACCGCCGACAACACGCCGGCGAAGATCGGGCGATCGATGAAGAACTTCGAGAAATTCATGGCCGTGATCCGTCATGATCGCCCGTTGCGGGCGCAAATTGTTCCTGCGCGGCCGAACGCGCGGCCGCGAGCTGAGCGATTTCAATCCGAGGAGCGTCCGCACCCCGCCGCAGGCGGGATGCGGACGCGATTAGTTCTGCGCCACGGCCTTGCCGGTGGTGCCGCTGGTACCGTCCATCGCCACCATCTCGGGCTTGATGGTCACGCCCGGTCGCACCCGCTGCAGGCCGTTGACGACGATGCGCTCGCCGGGCTGCAGGCCGGAAGACACGACGCGGAGTCCGTCGACCGAGGCGCCGAGCGTCACTTCGCGATACTCGGCCTGGTTCTTGGCATCGACCACCATGACGAACTTCTTGTTCTGGTCGGTGCCGACCGCACGCTCGCTGACCAGCAGCGCCGGCTCCGGCTTGGGCTGGCCCATGGTGAGCCGAGCGAACTGGCCCGGCATCAGCCGCCCGTCGGCATTGTCGAACACCGCCCGCACCCGCACCGTGCCGGAGCTAGGGTCGACCTGATTGTCGATGAACTGCATCTTGCCCTTCACCGGCTTGCTGTCCGACAGCAACGTCATCTGCACCGGAATGCGGTCGATCGCGCCCGGCATCTTCTCGTCCGCCAGCGTCTTCAGCGCGCGCGTCACCACCTGCTCGCCGGCATTGAAGCTGGCGTAGATCGGATTGATCGACACCAGCGTGGTGAGCAGCGGCGACGAGGGGCCGGCGGCAATCAGATTGCCGACGGTGATCTCGACCTTGCCGATGCGGCCCGACACCGGCGCGCGGATCTCGGTGTAGCCGAGGTTGAGCTCGGCGGTCTTCAGCGCGGCTTCGGCCGTCTTCAGCGCCGCTTCGGCTTCACGATAAGCGTTGACGCGGGTGTCGAGCTCGCGCTGGGTGATGCTCGAGGTCGACAATTGCTGGCCGCGGTCAAAGTCCGCCTTGGTCAGCGTCAGCCGCGCCCGCGCCGAGGCCACCTGAGCCTGAGCGCGATCGACTTCGGCGGCGTAGAGCGACGGGTCGATCACCACCAGCAGGTCGCCCTGCTTCACCAGCGCGCCTTCACGGAAGCGGATCTCCTGCACGGCGCCGGCGACGCGCGAACGGATTTCGACCCGATCCACCGCCTCGAGGCGCCCCGAAAACTCCTCCGAGGGCGTGGTCTCGCGCGGCTCCACCGTCGCCACTGAAGCCGTGACCGCCGGCGGCGGCGCCGCAGTCTGTGCCTGCGCTGCTGCCCCCGGGGCATCGTTGAGCAGCAGCGCACCACCACCGACGGCCGCGGCAATCACCGCGATTCCGGTGCCCAGAACGATCTTACGAGCGAACGGATTGGCCATTGTGAACCCCATTTAATCTTTGCAGGCTTGCAAAAAGCCCTGCGATCTCAATACCTGGCGGTCCGAAGCCACCGCCGCGCCGATGTACCATCGTACCACGCTGCAGTGCACATATCCATACCGCCCGGTATAAATGGACTATCGACAACGACTGTCAAGAGACTTATCTACCGATTGGTAGAACTCTGAGGAGCACCACCATGGCCATGGGCCGCCCCCGCGAATTCAACGCCGATGCGGCGCTCGACAGCGCCCTGCAGGTGTTCTGGCGCAAGGGCTATGAGGGTGCGTCGATGACCGACCTCACCGAGGCGATGGGCATCACCAAACCGAGCCTCTACGCAGCTTTCGGCAACAAGGAGGAGCTGTTCCGCAAGGCGCTGGACCGCTATGTCGACGGCCCCGGCGGCTACTACCAGACCGCCCTGCAACAGCCGACCGCGCGCGCCGTCGTCGAGCACGTCCTCACCGGCGCCGCCGACGCCATGACCGATCCGGTCCACCCCGGCTGTCTCGCCGTGCAAGGTGCGCTGTGCTGCGGCGAAGCCGCCGAGACCATCAAGCAGGAACTGGCCGCGCGCCGCGCCAAGAGCGAACAGGACATACGCGACCGCTTCGCCCGCGCCATCGCCGATGGCGACCTACCGGCGCAGGCCGATGCCGACGACCTCGCCCGCTACATCTCCGCCATCCTGCAAGGCATGGCCGTCCAAGCCGCCAGCGGTGCCTCTCGCGAGCAACTCCGCAAGCTCGCCGACATGGCACTGCGGAACTGGCCGCCGGTGTGAAAGGGCGAGGTTGTCCGCATCGTGGCCATCGAAATCCGGGGCAACCTTAGGGTCGCTACGTGCCCACAGACGGGGGAGCCGACTCTTGCGGTGGCCTGCTAGAGTCATTCTGCAATGGAATAATCGGTGGCCCTTGATGCACCGGAAGGCTCCGCTTTCCTTGAAGGACTTCGATTAGCAGGCGCCGAAATGTAGCTTGTTCTTCCTCTAATTGTCCGAAGGCCGTCGGGTTATAGCCGCCCTCCAAGACATCAAGTTGCTCCATTTCGTAGCCTAGATTCTTCCCCATGGCATATAGCAGACGCGTCGTGAGCCGACGAAACTTGTCGAACCAGTCTGGCTGGCTAACGCTTGCACTCATATGATTGAAAACATCTTTGAAGGCGCGCTCTACCGGCTCAACCCCTTGGAATTCGACCTCTATAAGATTAAATGCGTTCACGTAATCAGGACTCAAATGCATTCGCCGATTACGCATCATGGCTCGGAAGACATCGAGCTTTCTTGTGGTTCGAGCGCGTTCCGCATCAATCTTTCTCGTAATCCAAACGGCAATGATAGGCCCCATTAAAGTGGCCAAAATAACAAATATAGCGTTCGCGATCACAGCTACAGTGATGATGTTGAACTGAACTTCATTCATTTTGGTTCGCCACACTTAGGAAAAGAATAGAAAGCCGCTAAATGTAATTACCCAACCCAATTGGCACACCGCGTCGAACGACCGTTCGAAAGCATCTGTCAAGGACAATGGAGCGGGTGAAGGGAATCGAACCCTCGTATTCAGCTTGGAAGGCTGCTGCTCTACCATTGAGCTACACCCGCGGCAGCTGTTCCCCTACCACGCCGCCATGCCGGCCTCAACACCCTAGGCACCGAAGCACGCGCTTCAGCGTCGACATGCACTGTGGCGCATCGTGACGCCCCCCGTAACGGATACCCGCCAAGCCCGAGCTCACGGCAGCCAGCCGCCTAGGGCGTCACTGCTCAGCGAAGCCATGGATCGCGGGGTTTAGCCGACCATGATGGTGGTGAGGTTGCCCGCAACCATGGCGAAGCTGCCGCGGTTCATTCCAAGTCGGGCACCGTGCAATGATGCAACCATTTCCGCATTCAGCTGCCACCGTCGCCGCGCGCCGGAACTGAACCCCCTCCTTCCAGTTGTGGAGCATCACGCCAAACCTGCGGAGGCCAGGATGGGTTTCTTCACCAAGGACATTCAAACCATGGAGGACCTGCTGCTGCATGGCCTCCACGACATTTATTACGCCGAACAGCAGATCACCAAGGCGCTGCCGACGATGATCGAGCAGGCCACCAATCGCGATCTGGCGGCCGGCCTGAAGGCGCATCTCGAAGAGACGCACAAACAGATCGAGCGACTCGACCAGGTGTTCAAGAAGCTCGGCGAGAAGCCGTCGGGCGTCGACTGCCCGGCGATCGACGGGCTGATCAAAGAGTCCAACGAGACCGCCGGTGAGATCGCCGACAAGAGCGTGCTCGACGCCGCCATCGTCGCCAATGCGCAGGCGGTCGAGCACTACGAGATCGCCCGCTACGGCACGCTGATCGCCTGGGCGGAAGAACTCGGCCACGACGACATCGTGCGTTTCCTCACCACCAATCTCAACGAGGAAAAGGCCGCCAACACCAAGCTCAACACCGTGGCGCTGCGCAAAGGCGTCAACCGCAAAGCCGCAAGCTGAAGGAGATCACCATGAAACGCAGTGCCATCATTCTGGGATGCGTGTTGCTCGCCACCCCCGCCTTCGCCGAATCCGTCGCCGAAAAGACCGGCGTGAATTCCGCGCTCGGCGTGGCGCCGGCCACCACCGACTTCGTCCAGCAGGTCGCGATCAGCGACATGTTCGAGATCCAGTCGAGCAAGCTCGCCGAAGAAAAGGGCAATGCCGCCGAGAAGAGCTTCGCCAAGCAGATGATCGCCGATCACACCAAGACCTCGACCGAGTTGAAGTCGATGGTGTCGAGCGGCAAGCTCAAGGCCGAGCTGCCGACCAAGCTCGACGACGCGCATCAGAGCAAGCTCGACAAGCTGAAAGCCGCCGATGGCGCCAAGTTCTCGTCGGCCTATAACGACGACCAGGTCTCGGCCCACCAGGACGCGGTGTCGCTGTTCCAGCGCTACGCCAAGGGCGGCGATAATGCCGAGCTGAAGAATTGGGCCGGCAAGACCCTGCCGACGCTGCAGCACCATCTCGACATGGCGCAGAAGCTCGACAAGGAGCACACCACGACGACCTCGAAGTCGAACAAGTAACTCCGGTCGCTTTACCGGAAGAAGGCCCGGACCGCATGCGGCCCGGGCCTTCTTCGTTGTGCATGCTCGTTGTGCGCCGGCTCTTCGCAACCGTTGCCGGATGTTGCAGCAACGATCGCGAGGGAACAGAATTTCATCATCGAGCATTGTTGCAGTCGCTACAAAAGGCTGTGGGCAGTTTGCAACACATCAATGGGGTACGCGCCGAACCTGCGTTGCGCACGCAGCCGTCGCGGTGCTGGTGCGCGCGAGGGCAAGATGACCGATAAAACCGACGTTCTGGAATCGCCGAAGACGACGCAGCCGGAAGCCAAGCCGGCCGCCGCGCCGCCGCCGCGGCCCGCGCCCGAGATCATTACCGAAGCCAGCAATGTGTGTGAGGGCCTGCCCTACCCGCTCGGCGCCTGCTGGGACGGCGCAGGCACCAACTTCGCGCTGTTCTCCGCCAACGCCACCAAGGTCGAGGTCTGTCTGTTCGACGGCGACAAGGAGCGCCGCATCGAGCTGCCCGAATACACCGACGAGGTGTTTCACGGTTACATCCCCGACGTCGGTCCGGGCACCTTTTACGGCTATCGCGTCTACGGCCCTTACGAGCCCGAGAACGGCCACCGCTTCAATCACAACAAGCTGCTGCTCGATCCCTATGCGCGCGCCCATGCCGGCTCGCTGAAGTGGGATCCGGCCGTGTTCGGCTACAAGATGGAAAGCGGCGACGACACCACCTTCGACGAGCGCGACTCCGCGCCATTCATGCCGAAATGCGTGGTGGTCGATGCCGGCTTCGACTGGCGCGGCGAACCCGGCCGCAAATTCGTGCCGTGGGATCAGACCATCATCTACGAGACTCACGTCAAAGGCTTCACCAAGCTGCACCCCGGCGTGCCGGAGGATCTGCGCGGCACCTACGCGGGCTTCGGCAGCCAGGCCGTGGTCGACTACATCGCCTCGCTCGGCATCACCGCGGTCGAACTTCTGCCGATCCACACCTTCGTCGACGACAGCTATCTGCTCGAAAAGAAGCTGGTCAACTACTGGGGCTACAACACCATCGGCTTCTTCGCACCCGATCCGCGCTACGCTGCCGACGTGCCGAACTCGCTGCGCGAGTTCAAGGAGATGGTGTCCCGGCTGCACGAGGCCGGCATCGCCGTGATCCTCGACGTCGTCTACAACCACACCGCCGAAGGCAACGAACTCGGGCCGACGCTGTCGTTCAAGGGCATCGACAATGCCAGCTACTACCGCCTGCTGCCGGACAAGAAGCGCTACTACATCAACGACACCGGCACCGGCAACACCGTCAACTTGTCACATCCGCGCGTGATCCAGATGGTCACCGACTCGCTACGCTACTGGGCCGGCGAGATGCACATCGACGGCTTCCGCTTCGATCTCGGGACCATCCTGGCGCGCGAGACCTACGGCTTCGACGAGCAGAGCGGCTTCCTCAAGGCGGTCAACCAGGATCCGTTGCTCAGCTCGGTGAAGTTGATCGCCGAGCCATGGGATTGCGGCCCCGGCGGCTATCAGGTCGGCGGCTTCCCGCCGGGCTGGGCGGAATGGAACGACAAGTTCCGCGACACCGTGCGCGACTATTGGCGCGCCGAAGCCCCGGCATCGGCGCTTGCGCCGCGGCTGGCCGCCTCCGGCGACGTGTTCAATCGTCAGGGCCGCCGCGCCTGGTCGAGCGTGAACTTCATCACCGCACACGACGGCTTCACCCTTAACGATTGGGCCAGCTACAACGAGAAGCACAACATCGCCAACGGCGAGGACAACAAGGACGGCCATTCCGACAATCGTTCGTGGAACTGCGGCGCCGAAGGCCCGACCGAGGACGAGGCCATCCTGGAATTGCGCGAGCGCCAGAAGCGCAACATGCTGTCCACCCTGCTGCTCGCCCAAGGCACGCCGATGCTGCTGGCCGGCGATGAATTCGGCCGCACTCAGCAGGGCAACAACAATGCCTATTGCCAGGACAACGAAATCTCCTGGGTGCATTGGGACCACGACGACGCCGCCAAGGATCTGCTCGAGTTCACCAAGCGACTGATCACGGTGCGGCGCGAATGCCCGACGCTGCGGCGCAGCCGCTTCCTGCAAGGCCAGTATGACGAAGAGCTCGGAGTCTGCGACGTCACCTGGATCAACGCCAATGGCGGTCCGATGCAGGAGGAGCACTGGCAGGACGGCAACGTCAAATGCTTCGGCATGCTACTCGACGGCCGCGCCCGCAAGACCGGCATTCGCCGCATCGCCGAGGACGAGACCGTGCTGCTGATCACCAACAGCTTCGACGGGCTGGTGGAGTTCACCCTGCCCGAAGTGTCTCACGGCTCGCAATGGCAGCTGTTGCTCGATACCAATATCCCCGATGGCAAGCCCGGCGAGGCGTTTGCCTGCGGCAGCAAGTATCAGGTCACGGCACGTTCGGTGCTGCTTTTTGGGCTCAAGGACTAAACGCAGGTCCCTGGTCTGCCTCACATTTGCGCAGCCGAGGGAACGATTCGCGCGGAACAGTTTCAGCCCTGCGCCATTGAAGATGCAACTTCAGTGACGCAGGGCATGGAGCCGTTTCGTGATCATTCGCGCGGGTTACAACATCGCTTTCTATTGCTTCCAGGATACGCCGATGAACCTCTTGCTGAGCGTTCATCCGTCGCGGGCCCAGGACATCGTCGGCGAGCACGAGATCCGGTTCACCCCCGACGTGCCGTCGCACGAGTTCGTCGACATGTTCGGTAACGTCTCCACTCGTCTGGTCGCGCCGATGGGTCGGATCGATATCAGCAACGACTTCCTGATCCGCGATTCCGGCCTGCCCGACGAAGTCGCTCCCGACGCGCGGCAATTGCCGGTGCAGGAACTGCCCGACGATGTGCTGGTGTATCTGCTCGGCAGCCGCTATTGCGACACCGACAAGCTGTCGAACCTGGCCTGGTCGATGTTCGGCGGCCTCACCGGCTGGCGGCTGGTGCAGGCGATAGTCGACTACACGCACAACCAGATCGAGTTCGGCTATCACTACGCCCGCAACGACCGCACCGCCTCGGAAGGCCATTCCGAGCGCATCGGCGTGTGCCGCGATTTCGCGCATCTCGCGGTCACGCTGTGCCGCTGCATGAACGTCCCGGCGCGCTATTGCACCGGATATCTCGGCGACATCGGCGTTCCGATCGACCCGGCGCCGATGGACTTCTCGGCCTGGTTCGAAGTCTACCTCGACGGCCGCTGGTACACGTTCGACGCCCGCCACAATCACCCGCGCATCGGCCGCGTCGTCATCGCCCGTGGCCGCGACGCCGCCGACGCCGCTATCTCGACCTCGTTCGGCACCGCGCAGCTGCTCAAGTTCGAAGTCATCACCGAAGAGGTGACCGAACAACACACCGGCGAGCTGCCGGAACGGCTGCGCAAGGTGGCGTAATTAACACTCCGCGCCTCACCCACGCCGTCATGGCCGGGCTCGTCCCGGCCATCCACGGACACGAGCACCGCCTCGCCTGCAAACGTGGATGGCCGGGACAAGCCCGGCCATGACGGTGAATATGAATTGTCAAACACAAAGGCCGGGCTTACGCCCGGCCTTCTTTTACGCACAAACGCTACGCTACTCAGTTCGTCCGCGTGCCCAGATTCGTCACCGACTGATCGGTGCCGGGCACGGTGATCCGCACCTCGTGGCCGAATTTGATGGCGTTGGTGGCGGCCGCGATGGCGGCTTCGAATGCGGCCTCCTTGCTGGAATAGTCTCCGATCGGATCATCGTCGTGGCGAACGCCCCAGCGATTGTCGTTGCCGACCACGTCGTAATAGGCCTTGCCCATCTGCTCCTCCCTGTTTCTTCGGATCAATCGAGGCAGGCGACGATGGTTCCCCATTGGTGGAATTGCGCCGCGGCATGGATTACATCGCGGACATAAATCCGCCCGCCGACTGGCACAATCGCCCGCGGTTCTATATCTGGAACCCGACAAGGCGAAATGACGTGTGAGTCCAATGGCTGGTGACCTGTCCAATATGATGCTGGTGATTTCGGTGTGGGCGCTGCCGCTGCTCATCGCCATCACCTTTCACGAGGCGGCCCACGCCTACGTCGCCAAGCTGTGCGGCGATACCACGGCCTGGATGCTCGGACGGGTCAGCTTCAATCCGTTCAAGCATGTCGACCCGTTCGGCACCGTCGTGCTGCCGCTCTTGCTCCTGGTGATGCAGTCGCCGTTCCTGTTCGGCTACGCCAAGCCGGTGCCGGTCAATTTCAAGAACCTGCGGCATCCGCGCCGCGACATGGTGCTGGTCGCCGCCGCCGGGCCCGGCGTCAATCTACTGCTCGCCGCCATCGCGGCGCTGGCCTTCCATGTCGTGGGTTACGTCCCCGGCCCGGCCGGCCAATGGCTGGCGCAAAATCTCGTCAACACCCTGCTGATCAACGTCATCCTGGCGATCTTCAATCTGATCCCGATCCCGCCGCTCGACGGCGGCCGTATCCTGGCCGGCATCCTGCCGCGCAAGCTGGCGTATCAGTATGAAAAGCTCGAGCCATTCGGCATGCTGATCCTGCTCAGCCTGATCTTCCTGCTGCCGCTCGCCGGATTCTCCGGCGCCACGCGCTTCATCGCGCAATCGAGCAACGTCGTGGTGCAGGCGATCCTGCGGCTCACCGGCAACGCCTGACGGCATCTCGGCGTCTCGCTGCGAATTGCCAGCCGACGCCGCTCTCCGATTAACTTTACTCCATGATGCCGGCTGATGCGGAACCGCCGGCGTGGCTGCTGCTTGGTGGAGGAGAGGCGACGGATAGTTCGTTGCACCACCTTCCGGGCGGTGCGCGACTTAACGGGACGATGACCGTGTCCGCAACCTCCCCGATCTCCACTCATGTCTCCACGCCCGATCGCGATCCGCCCACACGGCGGGATTTCCTGTTCATCGCCACCGGCGCCGTCGCAGCGGTCGGCGCGGTTGCGGCCGTGTGGCCGTTCATCGATCAAATGGAGCCGGACGCGTCCACGCTGGCCGCCGGCGCGCCGATCGAAGTCGATATCAGCGCGATCCAGCCGGGTCAGCAAATCCTGGTCCGCTGGCGCGACCGCCCGATCTTCATCACCCGCCGTACCCCGCAGGCGCTGAAGTCGTTGCAGGCGCCGGCCCTGCTCGCCCGTTTGTCCGACCCGAATTCGGGCACCCGCCAGCAGCCCGACTACGCCGACAATTGGCACCGTTCGGTCAATCCGGAATTCGGCGTGCTGGTCGGCATCTGTACGCATCTCGGCTGCATTCCGACCTTCGAGCCGCTGCCGACCGACATGCCGGCTTCGGAGAGCTGGATGGGCGGTTACTTCTGCACCTGCCACGGCTCCAAATACGATCTTGCCGGACGAGTCTTCAGCGGCGTGCCGGCACCTTACAACTTGCCGGTGCCGCCCTATCACTTCGTCAGCGACAGCAAGATCAGGATCGGTGAAAATCCACCGAACAGCACCTTCGATTTTTCAACGATCCGCCAGATCTAGCACCATCGTCGCGACGTGATCGGCGATCCGCACGAGCTTGTCTGCTGATTGCGTGGAGCGAAGCGAATTATTACGCGGTCGGTCGAGACTTCCGTCCGATCGCGTACCAGCGCGCTGGCGACTCATCCGCGCGACGTTCAAAAGCCGGTGAAGCCGAGCAAATCCTGCGTTTACTGCCGCGACGTCCGCAACGTTCACGCCGCCGACTCGTTGACGCCGCAACCAAGATCTCACCTCAAACGATCGCAGCAGCGGAACATCATCATGAACGTCAGCGAATTCGTGTGGCAGCGGTTGTCAGAATGGGGCCTCCGGCGCGTCTATGGTTATCCCGGTGACGGCGTCGGCGGGCTCGATGTCGCGCTCGAGCAAGCCAAGGATAAGATCGACTACGTACAGGTGCGCCACGAAGAGATGGCGGCGTTCATGGCCTCGGCGCACGCCAAATTCACCGGCCAGGTCGGGCTGTGCTACGCGACCTCCGGACCCGGCGCGATTCACCTGCTCAACGGCCTGTACGACGCCAAAATGGATCACGTCGGCGTCGTGGCGCTGGTCGGTCAGCAGGCGCGCAGCGCAATCGGTGCCAACTATCAGCAGGAAGTCGACCTGCAGACATTGTTCGGCGATGTCAGCGAATACGTCGCGACCGCCAGCGTGCCCGAGCAAGTCCGCCATCTCGTCGATCGCGCTGTGCGCATCGCGCACGAGAAGCGCGGCGTCGCCACCGTCATCCTGCCCAACGATCTTCAGCTCCTGCCTTACAAGGATCCACCAATGGCGCACGGCGCGACGCACACCGGCGTCGGCCATGCCTATCCGGCGAAAGTGCCGGACGAGGCCGGGCTCCGCGCTGCGGCCGAGGTGCTTAACGCCGGCGAGAAGGTCGCGATCCTGGCCGGCGCAGGTGCATTGGAGGCGACAGACGAAGTCATCGCGGTGGCGCAGCGGCTGCAGGCCGGCGTCGCCAAGGCGCTGCTCGGCAAGGCCGCTTTGCCCGACGATCTGCCTTTCGTCACCGGTTCGATCGGCCTGCTCGGCTCCAAGCCGAGTTGGGATCTGATGAAAGGCTGCGACACTTTCCTGATGGTCGGCTCGTCGTTTCCCTACAGCGAATTCCTGCCCAAGCCCGGTGACGCCCGCGGCGTACAGATCGATGTCGACGGCCGCCGGCTCAGCCTGCGTTACCCGATGGAAGTGAATCTCGTCGGCGACAGCGCCGCGACGCTGCGCGCCCTGCTGCCGATGCTCAAGCAGAAAGACGAGACCTCGTGGCGGCGCGGCATCGAGCGCGGCGTCAAGTCGTGGTGGGAGACGCTGGAGAGCCGCGCGATGCAGAGCGCCGAGCCGCTCAACCCGCAGCGCGTGTTCTGGGAGCTGTCGCCCCGCCTGCCGGACAACGCGATCATCACCGCCGACTCCGGCTCGGCCGCAAACTGGTACGCGCGCGACCTGAAGATGCGGCGCGGCATGAAGGCCTCGCTGTCCGGGGGACTCGCCTCGCTGGGCGCTGGCACGCCCTACGCGGTGGCCGGCAAGATGGCCTATCCGGATCGCACCGTGATCGCCTGCATGGGCGACGGCGCGATGCAGATGAACGGCCTCAACGTGATGATCACGATCTCCAAATACTGGAAGCAGTGGTCGAACCCGCGGCTGATCGTGCTGGTGCTGAACAATCGCGACCTCAACCAGGTCACCTGGGAAGAGCGTGTCCAGCTCGGCACCGGCAAGACGGAGTCGACGCAGAGCATCCCCGACTTCCCGTACCACCGCTACGCCGAGCTGATCGGCCTCAAGGGCATCTTCGTCGACAATCCCGACCGCGTCGGCGCCGCCTGGGACGAAGCCCTCGCGGCCGATCGACCGGTGATCCTCGAAGCCTACACCGATCCCAACGTGCCGCCGCTGCCGCCGCACATCACCCTGAAGGACGCCAAGAACTTCATGACGATGATCGCCAGCGAACCGGAGCTGGGCAGCGTGCTGACCAACAGCGCCAAGGAGCTGCTGGCGACAGTGATGCCCGGCAAAAAGGAGTAAGGCGGTGAAGCCCGACGTCGCAATCGAAGGCCTCGGCGTCCGGACCTTCACGATCCCCACCGACCGCCCCGAGGCCGATGGCACGATGAGCTGGGATTCAACCACCATCGTGCTGGTCGAAGCTTCGGCCGGCGGCAAGACCGGTCTCGGTTACACCTACAGCTCGGACGCGATCGCGCCGCTGATCCATGACAAGCTGGCAGCGGTCGTGCGTGGAAAGGATGCTTTTGCCCCGCAAGCCGCATGGCGCGCGATGCAGCGCGCGGTGCGCAATCTAGGCCGCGAAGGCCTCGCCGCGACGGCAATCTCCGCAGTCGATGCTGCGCTGTATGATCTCAAGGCGCGGCTGCTCGGCGTGCCGCTCGCCACCTTGCTCGGCCGCTACCGCGACGAGGTGCCGATCTACGGCAGCGGCGGCTTCACCAGCTACACGGATGCCGAGCTGTGCGATCAGCTTGCCGGCTGGGTCGGACGCGACGGCTGCGCGTTCGTCAAGATGAAGATCGGCAGCGATCCGGCGCGCGATCCCGAGCGCGTCCGTATCGCCAAGCAGGCAATTGGTGATCGCGCCACGCTGTTCGTCGATGCCAACGGCGCGTACGGCGTCAAGCAGGCGCTGGCATTGGCCGATCGGTTCGCCGAGCAAGGCGTCGGCTGGTTCGAGGAGCCGGTGTCGTCGGATGACCGGAGCGGACTTCGCGCGATCCGCCAGCGCGCCCCGGCGTGCATCGAGATCGCCGCCGGCGAATATTGCTACACGGCCGACTACGCGCGGCACATGCTGGCGGCCGAGGCGGTCGACGTGATGCAGGCCGACGTCACGCGCTGCGGCGGAATCACCGGCTTTTTGCAGATCGCCGCGCTGTGCGAAGCGCACCACATCGATCTGTCCGGCCACTGCGCGCCGGCGCTGCATCTACACGTCGCCTGCGCGGCGCCTCGGCTGCGTCATCTCGAGTGGTTTCACGATCACGTCCGCATCGAGCACATGCTGTTCGACGGCGCTCCGACGCCGCGCAATGGCGTCATCCGTCCCGACCTGTCCCGCACCGGCAATGGACTGGCCTTCAAGGCCCAGGACGCCGCCCGCTATGCTGCCTGAGGACTAATCGCCGATGAAACGCCAGAGCCTGTTTCTGCTGTGCGCAGGGATTGGAGCCGGAGCCGTAACGCTTGCGCTCTCCCGGCGCCAGCCTGCGCCACCAGCTAATCGCATTCCAGCGCGACGCGATCTCTCGAACACACCGCAGCACTCATCAGGGACTGTCCGCGCTGCGCGCCGACTCAATCGCGCCGCGGGTCTGCTGGCGACCTCGGTGCTCGCCGACAGCGGCGTCGAACATTATCGCGGCTCGTTCAAGAATAGGGCAATGTTCACGCCGCTGATCGTCTCCGGCGCGACGCTGGCGATCAGCGCCCACGGCACCGCGGACATGCGCCCGGCCGCGCATCGCGTGCGCGACGTGACCTACGCGCTGGCGGCCGTCACCGGCCTCGTCGGCACCGGCTTCCATTTTTACAATGTCGGCAGGAAGCTCGGCGGCTTCTCGTGGCAGAATCTGTTCTACGGCGCACCGCTCGGCGCTCCGATGGCGATCCTGCTGTCGGGCCTGATCGGCTTCAGCTCCGAACGGCTGCGCGAAAGCCAGCCGGACGAACAGCAAGGTCCGGAGATCTTCGATCTTCCCGCCGGCCGGATGCTCGCCGCGGTAATCAGCGTCGGCCTGCTCGGCACCACCGCCGAAGCCGCGCTGCTGCACTTCCGCGGCGCCTACCACAATCCGGCGATGTATCTGCCGGTGACGCTGCCGCCGATCGGCGCGCTCTTGATGGCGCAAGTCTGCGTCGGCACGCGCACCCGCCATGTCGCCGCGCGTAACTGGATGTGGCTGCTGGTCGCGATGGGCTTCGCCGGCTCCGGTTTCCACGCCTACGGCATCTCGCGCAACATGGGCGGCTTCGCCAATTGGAGCCAGAACATCCTGGCCGGCCCGCCGTTGCCGGCGCCGCCGAGTTTCTCCGGCCTGGCGCTTGCCGGCCTCGCCTGCATCGATCTCGTCAGGGAGCATCCCGATGCGTGATCCAACCCGGCACAAACCAGCCGATCGCTACCCCGGCTACGACGTGCTGTCGAAGCGCAACGGCCCATCGTGGAACGACAAGACCCGGCGCGTCGTCGATCAGCGTCTCTCCATTGACGACGAGCCACGCTTTTTCGCTGCTGATGAGTTCGCACTCGTGCAGGCTGTTGCAGCTCTCATCGCGCCGCAGCCGGCTCATCGCCCGATGATCCCGGTCGCGGGTCTCGTCGACGCCAAGCTGCACCGCGGTGAATCTGACGGCTTCCGCGCGCCGAACATGCCGCGCGAGCGAGACGCTTGGACGCGTGGCCTTGCGGCGATCGAAGCCGAGGCGAGGCGCGCACATGGCCGCGGCTTTTGCGAGCTGACGAAATCGGAACAGATCGACCTGCTGGAGAAGATGCAGAACGGCGAACTCCACGACGCGGCCTGGGGCGAGATGCCTCCGCAGGCGTTCTGGAAGCATCGGCTCAGCCACGACATCGTAATGGCTTACTACGCGCATCCCACCGCTTGGAGCGAAATCGGCTGGGGCGGCCCCGCCAGCCCGCGCGGCTACGTCCGGCTCGATTTCAACGACCGCGATTCCTGGGAAGCGGCGGAAGCCGGCAGCAGCGACGGCGACAACGTGCGGAGGATCAACCGTGGCATTCGATGATCCACTCGATAGACCCCGCGCCGCCGGTGGCCGCGCGCCGGACGTGTTTCGTCGCGGCGGCTGGGTGCCGATGCGCGAGTATCGCGACAGCGAGCCGGTCGACTTCGTCATCGTCGGCACCGGCGCCGGCGCCGGCACGCTGGCCTGCCGGCTCGCCGAGCAAGGCTTCTCGGTGGTGGCGCTCGACGCCGGTGCCTACTTCCGGCCGCTCGAGGATTTCGCCTCGGACGAAAGCGAGCAGACCAAGCTGTACTGGACCGACGATCGCATCGTCGACGGCGATAATCCGCTGCAGATGGGCAGCAACAACAGCGGCAAGGCGGTCGGCGGCTCGACCGTGCATTTCGCCATGGTGTCGCTGCGCTTTCGCCCGGAGTGGTTCAAGTCACGCACTTTGCTCGGCTACGGCGCCGATTGGCCTATCGACTGGCGCGAGATGTGGCACTACTACGCGGAGGTCGAGGACGCGCTGAAGATCTCCGGTCCCGTCACCTATCCGTGGGGGACGAAGCGTCCGCGCTATCCCTATCGCGCCCACCCGCTCAACGCCGCCGCCCGTGTCCTCGCCAAAGGCTGCGAGGCGATGGGCATTTCCTGGACCGAGACGCCGCTGGCGACGCTTTCGGCGCCGCGCGGGCTGGCGCATCCCTGCGTGTATCGCGGCTTCTGCGTCACCGGCTGCTCGACCAACGCCAAGCAGAGCGTACTGGTCACCTGGCTGCCGCGCGCGCTCGCATCCGGCGCGGAAGTTCGCGATCTGGCGATGGTCGGCCGCATCGACACCGGCAGCGACGGCCTCGCGACCGGCGTGCACTATCACCGCGCCGGACAGTGGCGCTTCCAACGTGCCCGGAACGTCGTCGTCGCCGGCTACGCCATCGAGACGCCGCGGCTGCTGCTGAATTCGGCCAACGACCAATTTCCCGATGGCATCGCCAATTCATCGGGGCTGGTCGGCAAGAACCTGATGGTGCAGTCCAACCAGGCGGTGTGGGGCACGATGGAGGACGAAGTCCGCAGCTACAAAGGGCCGCCGTCGCTGGCGATCACCGAGCACTGGAACTACGACGACGACAAGGATTTCTTCGGCGGCTACGCCTATATGAGCCAGGGGCCGCTGCCGCAGCTCTGGGCCAATACGCAGCTCGGCGCCCACGGCCTGTGGGGCGAGCAGCTGATGACCGCGATGAAGGACTACAACCACGTCGCCGGGCTCAAGATCGTCGGCGAGACGATGCCGCAGGAGCGCAATTGCGTCACGCTGGCCGACGAGGTCGATCAATACGGCCTGCGCATCCCGCGCATCACCTTCTCGTTGTGCGATAACGACAAGAAGCTGATCGACCACTCGCTGAGCTTCATGGGCCAGGCGCTTTCCGCCGCCGGCGCGCGCAACATCTGGGCTCAGGAGGACGACACCTGCCACCTCAACGGCACCGCACGCATGGGCGACGATCCGCGGCGCAGCGTCGTCGACGCCGACTGCCGCAGCTGGGACATTCCGAATCTATGGATCTGCGACGGCTCGGTGTTTCCGACCGTCGGCGGCGTCAACCCGTCGCTGACCATTCAGGCGATCGCCTGCCGCACTGCCGACCGCATTCACCAGATGGCGAGGCGCGGCGAGCTCGAGCGACTTCCAGCTGCAAGGCCGCGCCGGGTCCTCACGCCATCGGCGTGACGCCGGGCTGCGCCAGTACAAGATCGCGGAAGCGAGTGCCGCGAATTTCGAAATTGCGGAACTGATCGAACGACGCGCAGGCCGGCGACAGCAGCACCACCGGCTCGGCGAGACCAGACGCCGCGGCATCGCGGGTCGCACTCGGCACGGCGTTGTCCAGCGTCTCGCTGATCTCGTACGGCACCTTGCCGTCCAGCGTCGCGGCGAATTCCTGCGCAGCCTCGCCGATCAGATAGGCCTTGCGGATGCGCGGGAAGTACTCGGCGAGGCTTTCGATGCCGCCGGACTTCGGCTTCCCGCCGGCGATCCAGAAAATGTCGTCGAACGACGACAGCGCTTTCGCCGTGGCATCGGCGTTGGTGCCCTTGGAGTCGTTGACGAACAGCGTCGTCCCGCCATCACCGGCTTGGCGGCCGACCTGCTCCATCCGGTGCGCGAGCCCCGGAAAGCTGCGCAGCCCCTGCTGCAGCACGTCCGGCGCGACGCCGAGCGCCAGCACCGCGGCCGCGGCCGCGCCGGCGTTCTGCGCATTGTGCAGCCCGCGAAGCGAGCCGATGCCGGTGAGCTTGGCGATGTCGCTGCGGACACCGCCGGAGACGCGGGCAATCGTTTCCAGATCGGCGACGATGCCATCCGCTAGCGGCTGCTTCACCGACAGACGCAGCACGGTCCTTGCCGCGCGCTCGATGCGGTCCGCCATGGAGCGGCCGAAGTCATCGTTAACCCCGGATGAGGGGCTGCCGCCGTCCTGCACGCCGGGCAACGAACCGTTTCCTTCACCGGGGCGTAGTGTTCGATCGTGCCGTGGCGGTCGATATGATCTTCAGTGACGTTGAGCATGATGCCGACGGTCGGATTCAGCGACGGCGTCAGGTCGATCTGATACGATGACATCTCGATCACGTGGACGCGGCCGGCCTGCGGCGGCTCCAGCGACAGGATCGCGGTGCCAATATTGCCGCCCATCTGCGTATCGTAGCCGGCCTGGCGCATCAGATGCGCGATCAGCGCCGTGGTCGTCGATTTGCCGTTGGTGCCGGTGATGGCGACGAACGGCGCATCCGGCGCATGCAGCTTGCGCTCGCGGCAGAACAGCTCGACGTCGCCGATCACCTCGACGCCGGCCTCCTGCGCCTTCAGCACGCTCCAATGCGGCTTGGGATGCGTCAGCGGCACGCCGGGCGTCAGGATCAGCGCGGCGAAGTTAGACCACGAGACGTTGCGCAGATCGGCAGTGATGAAATTGGCCTGTGCGGCTTCGACCATGCGATCGAGATTGTCGTCGCAGGCAATCACCTCGGCCCCGCCAGCCCGCAGCGCCTCGCAGCAGGCAAGCCCCGAGCCACCAAGCCCGAACACCGCCACGGATTTTCCGGCGAAAGACGTGACGGGGATCATGCGGCGACCTTCACAAGCACGACGTCATCCTGAGGTGCGCGCCGGCCACGGCGCGCCTCGAAGGATGGGTTCCAAGCGTGCCCGCGGCCATCCTTCGAGGCTCGCAAGAGCTCGCACCTCAGGATGACGCTGTGCGCGTGGACAGACAGAAAAGGCATTGCGTCACTCACCGCAGCTTCAGCGTCGACAGCCCGGCGAGTGCCAGCACCACCGCGATGATCCAGAACCGGATCACGATCTGCGGTTCGGTCCAGCCCTTCTGCTCGAAATGGTGGTGGATCGGCGCCATCTTGAACACGCGCTTGCCGGTGAGTTTGAACGAGGTCACCTGCACGATCACCGACACGGCTTCGAGCACGAACAGGCCGCCGATCACCGCCAGCACGATCTCGTGCTTCACCGCCACCGCGATCGAGCCGAGCATTCCGCCGAGCGCCAGCGAGCCGGTGTCACCCATGAAGATCGAGGCCGGCGGCGCGTTGAACCACAGGAAGCCGAGCCCGGCGCCGAGCAGCGCTCCGCACAGCACGGCGAGTTCGCCGGTGCCGGCGACGTAGTTGATCTGCAGATATTCGGCGAACACTGCGTTGCCGACCAGATACGAGATCATGCCGAACGAGGCGGTGGCGATCATCACCGGCACGATGGCGAGGCCGTCGAGGCCGTCGGTCAGGTTCACCGCATTGCCGGCGCCGACGATCACGAAAGCGCCGAAGATGATGAAGTACCAACCGAGATTCAGCACGACATCCTTGAAGAACGGGATCACCAGCGAGCTCGACAGCGCACCGCGCCCGAGCCACACGAATGCGAAGCACGCCGCGCCGGCGATGGCGAATTCGATCAGCAGCCGGGTGCGGCCGGAGATGCCCGCATGGGTCTGCTTGGTGACCTTCATGTAGTCGTCGTAGAAGCCGACGAAGCCGAAGCCGAGCGTCACCGCCAGCACGATCCACACATAAGGGTTGAGCGGATTGGCCCACAGCACGGTGCCGACCGTCAGCCCGGACAGGATCATCAGGCCGCCCATGGTCGGCGTGCCGCGCTTGGTGACGAGGTGCGACTGCGGGCCGTCGGCGCGGATCGGCTGGCCCTTGCCCTGGCGCAGCCGCAGATTGTCGATGATCCAGGGGCCGAACAGGAACACGAACAGCGCGCCGGTCACCACCGCGCCGCCAGTCCGGAAAGTGATGTAGCGGAAGACGTTGAAGGCAGGAAACGAGCTGGAGAGATCAACCAACCAATAAAGCATTCGGAGCCGCCTTACACCGCAGCGTCGTCGTGCGCGGCCTTGTCGGGAAAGCGCTTGGTCAGCGCGGTGACAATCGTTTTCATGCGCGAGCCGAGCGAGCCCTTGACCATGATGGCGTCACCGGCGCGAATCGCGCCTGTGAGCTGGGATTCGAGCTCGGCCGCACTCCCTGCATAGCCGCCTCGCTTGCCAGAGGAAAGGGCATCCCACAGATTGCGCATGAGGGGTCCGCAGCAGAACACAAGGTCTATCCCGCTGCTCGCCACGGCTTCGGCGAGACCGCGATGCAGCTCCGGCCCGGCGGGGCCGAGTTCGAGCATGTCGCCGAGCACGGCGATGCGCCGGCCCTGCGCGCCGACCTCGGCGCGGCCGAGCACGCCGAGCGCCGCCGCCATCGAGGCCGGGTTGGCGTTGTAGCTCTCGTCGATCAACGTCGCCGTTCCCGATGCGCCGAGATCGAGCTGCGTCCGCACCCCTCGCCCCGCCGCGGGCGCGACCTGCGACAATGACAGCGCCGCCAGCGCCAGATCGGCCCCGGCGAGTTCCGCCGCCGCCAGCACCGCCAGCGAATTCAGCGCGATGTGGCGTCCGGGCACAGCCAGCTTGTAGGTGACTTCATGGCCGAGAATATTCGCATGCACGGCCGAGCAATCGGGGTGCAACGCGACGTCGATCAGCCGTGCCTCGGCCTTCGCATCGGCGCCGAACGACACGATGCGGCCGACGCCGGCCTTGCCGGCATTGTCGATCAGCCTGCCGAACAGCGGATTGTCGCGATTGAGCACCGCCACGCCGCCCGGCTCGAGGCCGGCGAAGATTTCTGACTTGGCGTCGGCAATCCCCTCGATGCCGTCGAAGAATTCGAGATGCACAGGCTCGACCGTGGTGATGATGGAGATGTGTGGTCGCACCAGCTTGACCAGCGGTTCGATCTCGCCGGCATGGTTCATGCCGATCTCGAACACTGCGAAGCGCGCATCCGCCGGGCAGCGCGCCAGCGACAGCGGCACGCCCCAATGATTGTTGAACGAGGCGACGGATGCGTGCGTCAGTCCCTGCGCCGCGAACACGCCGCGCAGCGCTTCCTTGGTCGAGGTCTTGCCGACGGAGCCGGTCACGGCGATCACCTGCCCGCCGAGCCGCGCCCGCGCCGCGCGCCCGAGCTGGCGCAGGCCTTCCAGCACGTCCTCGACGATCAGCAAACGCGCGTCTTCGGCAAACTTGCTGCGCTGCGCCCGCTCCACCACCGCCAGCGCGGCGCCTGCCTTCAGCGCAGCGTCGACGAAATCATGGCCGTCGTGCACGTCGCCCTTGATGGCGAAGTAAGCGTCGCCCGGCGCCAGCGTGCGGCTGTCGATCGAAATGCCGAACACGTCGGACGGAAGCGCGCCGCTGCACTCGGCGGCCATCGCCTGCTCCATCGCGTCCGTGGTCCACAATGCCTGTTTGCTCATGCCGCACTCGCTGCCAGCGCCGCGCGTGCGGCGTCGTGATCACTGAAGGGAAGCGTCTTGTCGCCGACGATCTGCCCGGTCTCGTGACCCTTGCCGGCGATCAATAGCGCATCGCCTGGTTCGAGCGACGCCACCGCGACGCGGATCGCCTCGGCGCGGTCGCCAATCTCGCGGGCGCCCGGCACAGCGGCGAGGATCGCAGCGCGTATCGCGGCGGGATTCTCACTGCGCGGATTGTCGTCGGTGACGATCACGCTGTCGGCCTGCGCCGCCGCGATCGCGCCCATCAGCGGCCGCTTGCCGGTGTCGCGGTCGCCGCCGGCGCCGAACACGACAACCAGCTTGCGCTTGGCATACGGCCGCAGCGCCTGCAGCGCTTTCTCCAGCGCGTCAGGCTTGTGGGCGTAGTCGACGAACACCGGCGCGCCGTCCCGGTCGCCGATCAGTTCGAGCCGGCCGGGCGCACCTTCGAGGCGCTCCAGTGCGGCGAACACTTGCGGCGCGTCTCCGCCAGTGGCGATCACCAGACCAGCTGCGACCAGCGCGTTCTCGATCTGAAACGCGCCGACCAACGGCAGCTTCACGGTGTTGCGCTTACCCGCGTGTTCGAGGTGCAGCGTCTGCGCGAAGCCTTCGACAGCCGCATCGAGCAGCTTGATGCCGTCACCGGCATCGCCGCCGCTGCCCACTGTGAGCAGCCGCAGCCCGCGCGTGCGCGCCGCCTCGATGACTTGCGCCGAACAGTCGTGATCGGCCGAGATCACCGCCGCGCCGCCGTCGACCACGAGATTGCGGAACAGCCGCAGCTTGGCATTCAGATAGTGCGCGACGTCGGGATGGTAGTCCATGTGATCGCGCGACAGATTGGTGAAGCCGCCGGCGGCGACTCGGACGCCGTCGAGCCGATGCTGATCGAGCCCGTGCGACGAGGCTTCGAGCGCCAGATGGGTGACGCCCTCGCCGGTGATCGTATCGATCGTGCGATGCAGCGCGATCGGATCTGGCGTGGTCAGGGAGCCGTAAACGCTACGCGTTGGTGTGACGAGGCCGATCGTGCCGATGCTCGCCGATTGATGGCCGAGCAACTGCCAGATCTGCCGCGTGAATGCCGCGACCGAGGTCTTGCCGCTGGTGCCGGTGACGGCCGCGATCACCTGCGGCTGCCGCGGATAGACCCGCGCCGCCGCCAGCGCCAGCGCACGCCGTGGATTGGCGAGTTGGACAAACGGAACACCGAGGCCCTGCTCCGGCCGATGCTCGCCGGCGATCGCCACCGCTCCCGCCGCCACCGCGGCGTCGATGAACCGCGCCCCCTCGGTTTTCACGCCCGCGAGCGCGAAGAACACGTCCCCCGGCTTCACCGCCCGGCTGTCGAAGGCAATGCCGGAGATGGCGAGACCGGCCGCTTCTGCCGACATCGCAGACGCTTCGGCGTCGCTGAAGAGATCCTTGAGCTTCATCGTCCTCGGAGCCGTTTCATCGTGCAATCCATCGCTTCATCCGTCATTGCGAGGAGCGCAGCGACGAAGCAATCCAGCCCGTTGCACTGCGCTGGATTGCTTCGCTTCACTCGCAATGACGTGGAGAGTCACTTATCCCTCGGCAGACGGTCCCGGCCCTGAAACGCGGTTTATTGCAACGCCCGGCTTATGCGTATCCGCCGCCCGGCGCAACTCGGCTGACGCGGGCCGCCGGCCTAATTGCTGGCGGTCTTGGTTGCCCCCAAAATGAGGCGATCTGCGGTCGGCAGGTCGAACCGCGGCTCGATGCCGAGCAGCGGCGCGATTCGCTCGATCACCTTGCCCCCGGTCGGCACGGCGTTCCAGCCCGAGGTGATGAAGCCGTGGGTTTCCGGCAGCGCCTTGGGCTCGTCGAGCATCACCAGCACCTGATACTTCGGATTGTCGGCCGGCAGCACTGCGGTGAACGAGTTCAGCACCTGCTTCTTGGCGTAGCGGCCGTTGACCACCTTTTCGGAAGTCCCGGTCTTGCCGCCGATGTAATAGCCCTTGGCGATCTGGTCGGCCTGACGCGCGGTGCCGACTTCGGCGTTGAGGCGCATCAAATAGCGGATCTTGTCGCTGGTGTCCTTCTTGATCACCCGCTTGGCGAGCTTGAGCGCGTCTTCTTCGCTGCGCTTGAGGAAGGTCGGCGGGATGAGATTGCCGCCGTTGACCATCGCGTCGATGGCCATCACCGCCTGCAGCGGCGCCACCGCGATGCCGTGGCCGAACGCGATGGTGATGGTGTTGAGTTCGCCCCAGCGCTTGGGCACGATCGGCGACGCGCTCTCCGGCAGCTCGGTGCGCAGCCGGTCGAACTGGCCGACCTTCTTGAGAAACGCCTTGTGGGCCTCGACGCCCTGCGCCAGCGCGATGCGCGCAGCGCCGACGTTGGACGAATAGGTGAACACCTCCGGCAGCGTGATGTAGCGGCCGAGCGGATGGTCGTCGTGGATCGTGAACTTGCCGTAGTGCAGCGGCCCGCGCGCGTCGTAGGTCGATTGCAGCGTCGCCTTGCCGCTGTCGAGCGCCATCGCGAGCGTCATCGTCTTGAAGGTCGAGCCCATCTCATAGACGCCGGTGGTCAGTCGGTTGATGCGGTCGGGCTCGTTGGCTTGGCGCGGATTGTTCGGATCGAAGTCCGGCAGCGATACCATGGCGACGATCTCGCCGGTGCGGACGTTCGAGACGAGACCGGACGCCGCCTTGGCGCTGTACTTTTCCTTCGCCTTCAGCAGCTCGTCGCGCAGCGCGTGTTCGACACGGACATCGACCGCAAGTTCGATCGGCTCCTGCTGCCTGTCCGACGCGAAGCCGGCGCGGTGCAGATCGGCGAGGCCGTTGGTATCGAGCCATTTTTCGATGCCGGCGATGCCCTGGTTGTCGATGTTGACCAGGCCGATCAGATGCGACACTTCCGGTCCGTTCGGATAAACGCGCTTGTTCTCGCGGAAGAAGCCGACGCCCGGAATCCCGAGCTTCTTGATCTCGGCCTGCTGACGCGGAGTGATCTCACGCTTGAGCCAAACGAAACCCTTCTTGGTGGCGAGGCGCTCGCGCACCTCCGGCGTGTCGAGGTCCGGCAGCGTTGCCGTCAACAGCTCGACCGCCTCGTCCTGATCTATGATGCGGCGCGGTTCGGCATAAAGCGACGGCGCCTTGACGTCGGTGGCGAGGATCTGGCCGTTGCGATCGAGGATATCGGGACGCGCGGTCGCCACCGCGTCGGTCGACCCGCCGCGTCGCGCCTCGTGCGCATCGCCGAATGCGCCGATCATCACCAGCTTGAACGCGATGACGCCGTAGACCATGGCGAAGGCCAGCATCGCCAGGCCGACGCGGGCACGCGCCTTGGCGTCGCGGTCGACATCGCGGCCGTAGATCAGGCTGCGGATCAGCCGTCGTTGCCACGACACGTGATGGCCGGCGATCGGGAGCGACGGTTCGGTCATCGCGGGCTCTCCGGTGACGACGCCGGCACCGAGCCGGTGGTGAGATCAGGGTCGACCTTTTCGATCATCGAAGCGATCGGATCGGGATCGTTCGGATCGACGATCCGGGGCGGACGCTCCGGCAGATTCTTCAGCTGATCGAACTGCCGCGCCAGGATCGGCTTGAGCTTGAGATGACGTTCGGCGAGTCCCTGCAGCCGGCCGGTGGCATCGAGCTTGGCCCAATCTGCGCGCAGCCGGGCGATCGCGTCGCGCTCCTGGCGAATTTGCGCATGCAGCCGCAGCACCATCTCGGTGCGCGCGGTCGACTCCATCTTGATGCGATAGACATAGGCGGCGGCAAACACCAACGCGCCGATTACCACGAGATGCACGAGCCGCATCATCGCGCCGCCCCCATCACCGAAGCCAGCGTCGGCCAATGCGGCAGCGCCTCCGGCCGATGCGCCGGCGCAGCGGTGCGCTGCGCGGCGCGCAGCTTGGCCGAGCGCGCGCGCGGATTGGCGGCGACTTCGGCGGCGTCCGCAGTCACCGGCCGCTTGGTCAGAAGTTCGAAACTTGGCGCGGCTTGGGCGACTTCCGGCAGATGCCGCGAGCCGCCGCCGGTGCGGCCGCGATCGTTCAGGAAATTCTTGACGATGCGGTCTTCCAGCGAGTGGAACGTCACCACCGCGAGCCGGCCGCCGGGCCCCAGCACCTGCTCGGCCGCGTTCAGCGCTTCGTAGAGCTCGTCGAGCTCGGCGTTAACGAAGATGCGCAGCGCTTGAAACGTCCGGGTCGCCGGGTGAATCTCGCCGGGCTTGTGGCGAACTACTTTGCCGACGATGTCGGCCAGCGCCTTGGTGGTGGTGATGGGCGCCTCGCCGCGCGCCGCCACGATGGCGCGAGCGATATGGCGCGAGTAGCGCTCCTCGCCGAAGATGTAGATGATGTTGGCGAGATCGGCCTCCGAGGCGGTAGCTACCACGTCGGCCGCACTCGGTCCCTCACCGCCCATCCGCATGTCGAGCGGACCGTCGAGCCGGAACGAGAAGCCGCGTGCGGCTTCGTCCACCTGCATCGACGACACGCCGATGTCCATCACGACGCCATCGATCGGGATAGCGCCTTGCGCGGCGCACACGGCGGCCAGATTGGAGAAGCGATCTTCCACCAGCGTCAGCCGACCACCCGCCTGCTCGACCAGCTCGAAGCCGCCGGCGATCGCGCTACGGTCCCGATCGATCGCGATGACCTTGGTGTCCTCGGTCTGCAGGATCAGCCGGGTATAGCCGCCCGCCCCGAAGGTGCCGTCCACGTAGATGCCGCCCGGCTTCGGCTCCAGAAATCCGACCGCCTGGGGCCCGAGCACCGGGATATGCCGCTCGCGAATCATCGATGCGATCCAGCCGGCACGGCGCGCCGACCGGCCAAGCCGGTCCCGGCGCGCTGCGGATTGGCTTGGCACGGCAACCGTTTCATCTCGCCTCGGGTCACTCCGCGTCCGCCATACTGCCGCCGGCCGCGCACAGCCTGGGGACCGATCCTTCGTTCCGAATGGAATCTTGAGGATTGCCATGGGCTTACGGGCGCAAAACGGAGGTCTCGGCCGACGCGGCAGGTCGGCTCATCACACCTCAGTAACGGTCCTTAGCCTTAAGAAAACGTTGATGTGGTCCCGCCGCGTTTCGAAAATGGAAGCAAATCCAACGCGCTCCGAAAACGGTAAGTGGGTGATGCATACAACCCACAATCCACATAAAATGGCATAATCTTGACAGAGATCGATTGCTCCACCACGCAGGCCCCGGAATACTACGAAGCTTCAGTGACTTGACTGATGACCCGGCTGCCGTGGTGCCGCCGGCTTTGGATGGTTCGATGCCGCTTGGTTCACTCGCGTCCGCTGGTTCAGAGTCGAAGCGTCGACGCGTCCTCCCTTTGCCCAAGGGCATCGTCGCCATGCCGAGCTTCATGCCCGACTCGTCGGTGGTCTCCGACGTGATCCCGTCGCCGAATTACGGCGAACGCGCCAAGGGCCGCCAGCCAGATATGATCGTGCTGCATTATACCGGCATGCCGGATGTCGAAGGCGCGCTGACGCGGCTGTGCAAGGCCGGCACCGAGGTCTCGGCGCATTATGTGGTGCTGGAGGACGGCCGCATCCTGCAATGCGTACCGGAGGCCAAGCGCGCTTGGCACGCCGGCGTCGCCTATTGGGCCGGCGAGGAAGACATCAACTCCTGCTCGATCGGCGTCGAGATCATCAATCGCGGCCACGATTGGGGCTATCCGGATTTTCCGCTGCGCCAGATCGCGGCGGTGATCGCGCTGTGCCGCGGCATCATGCTGCGCCGGAACGTTCCGGCCCACCGCGTCGTCGGTCATTCCGATGTCGCGCCGGGCCGAAAGAAAGATCCGGGCGAGAAGTTTCCATGGCACGCGCTGGCGGCCTCCGGCGTCGGCCACTTCGTGCAGCCGGCGCGCATCGTGCCTGGGCCTTCGCTGAAGCCGGGCAGCGAGGGCGACGATGTTCGCGCCTTGCAGCAAGCGCTCACCGACTATGGCTATCGCACACCGCTGACCGGCAAATACGAAGCGTCGACGGCCGACGTCGTCCCTGCCTTTCAGCGTCACTACCGCC
>NZ_BADD01000059.1 GCF_000333455.1 Rhodopseudomonas sp. B29 | reverse complement strand
GGGAGTATGGATTCCGGGTTCGCCGCTGCGCGGCGCCCCGGAATGACAAAAGAGAGACGGTGCTCCGTCTACTCACTCAACTAATCGTCGCGCCGCCGTCGATGACGATGGTCTGGCCCGTCGTAAACGTGCCGGCCTTGGAGGCGAGGAACACGGCGGCGCCGGCGATTTCGTCGGGTTCGCCGATGCGCTGCAGCGGCGAGCGGGCGGTGGAGGCCTTCAGCGTCTCCGGGTTCTCCCACAGCGCGCGGGCGAAATCGGTCTTGATCAGGCCCGGCGCAATGCAGTTCACGCGGATGTTGTGCTCGCCGTATTCGCAGGCGAGGTTGCGGGCAAGCTGCATGTCGGCGGCCTTGGAGATGCAATAGGCGCCGATCACGGTCGAGCCCTTGAGGCCGCCGATCGACGACACGATGGTGATCGACCCGTCCTTGCGCGCGATCATCTGCGGCACGACTTCGCTGATCAGCCAGTGATTGGCGACGATGTTGTTGTCGAGGATCTTGCGGAACTGATCGTCGCCGATGCCGGCCTGCGGGCCGTAATACGGGTTCGACGCCGCGTTGCAGACCAGTGCGTCGATCTTGCCGAGCTTCTCGGTCGCTTCCTGGGCGAGACGCTTGAGATCGTCCTTGCTGGAGATGTTGGCGGCCAGCGCCAGCGCCGTCCCCGCCCCGCGCGCGTCGTTGATCGACTTCGCCACCGCGTCGCAGGCGTCCTGCTTGCGCGACGAGATCACCACCTTGGCGCCGTGCTCCGCCATGCGCTCGGCAATCGCCTTGCCGATGCCGCGCGACGAGCCGGTGATGACGGCGACTTTTCCAGTCAGGTCGAACAAAGTCATGTTTCTCTCTCCCTCTTGTTTGTTGCGTGAAGACGTTTCCCCGTCATTGCGAGGAGCGAAGCGACGAAGCAATCCAGCGCAGTGCACCGAGCTGGATTGCTTCGCTTCGCTCGCAATGACGACTAGGCCAACTTAGTGCTATTGGTCGCGACCTCCGCCCCCGCCGGCTGATGCATCGCGGCGTGGGACGGGTCGGCGATCCAGGGCTGCTGATTGACCATCGGGATGCGCCAGCCTTCTTGTGATTGATAAGCCATGTGGTCGAGCCGCGTGATCGAACAATTGTCGATGGTGAACGCCAGGCCGCGCGACGGCTGATCGTGCAGCGCGACCCCGATCGCCGCCTTGATGGTGCCGCCATGCGCCACCGCGACGATGTCCTGCCCCGGATGCGCCGCGGTGATACGCGCGATGGCCCGCTGGGTGCGGCGATACAGGTCCATGAAGCTCTCGCCGTTCGGCGCCGGCTCGTCGATCGGCGCGAACCAGAAGGTGTCGAGGTCGATCGGCTGCTTGGCGAAGAACGCCTGGCGGTTGGTGCCCTGCCAATCGCCGAGATGCTGCTCGTTGAGATCGGCATCCTGGATGATTTCCGCCGGGCGCGGAAAGCCGGCCGCGAAGATCGCTTCGGCGGTCATATGCGTTCGCTTCAGCTTGCTCGCGTACCACACCGCGGTCTTCGGCAGCACGCGGCCGACGGCGTCGAACACCACCTTGTCGCTGCAATCGCAATCGATATCGATCTGGCCGTAGATATTGCCGCCGTCACTGCGCACCGGCGCGTGCCTCACCCACCACCACCGCGTCGCGACGACACCGGGCTGCACGGCGTGCTGGGCGACAAAAGGTTTGTCGGCGGGGGGCGCGGCGGACATTTTCAAATAATCCTTCATTCCCGTTTGAAGTCGCTGTACGTCAGACACAGCAGCGCCTCAAGTCACTTGTAGTCGTGAGGCGCGCCGATTCAAACAATTGTTCGAATTCCACAAGGCGGCAAGCGCCGCCAAGGGTCAAGATGGGTCAAGGGAGACACGCATGGGCCGCCTCGAAGGCAAATCCATCATCATCACCGGTGCCGGCTCGGGCATTGGCCGCGCCGCTTCGCTGCTGTTCGCCAAGGAGGGCGCCAGCCTCCTGATCGTCGATCGCACCGAGGGCGTCGATGAAACCGCCGCGATGGTGCGCAAGGACGGTGGCCGTGTCGAGGCGATGAAGGCGGACGCGGGCTCCGAGGACGACGTCAAGGCGTACATCGCCAAGGCGATCGCGGCGCATGGCAAGCTCGACGGCATCTGGGCCAATGCGGGCGTCAGCGGCGGCCTCGTGCCGCTCGCCGATCAGACCGTGGAGCATTGGCAGGAGGTGTTGCGCGTCAATCTGATCGGGCCGTTCCTGGCGGTGAAATACACCATGCCGCATCTGGTGGCGCAGGGCCACGGCGCGATCCTGTGCACCGCGTCGGTCGCGGGCCTCAAGAGCGGCGCGTCGGGGCATCCTTATGCGGCGTCGAAGGCCGGCGTCATCAGCCTGGTGCAGAACACCGCCTACTCGCTGTCGGGACGGGCGTGCGCATCAACGCGGGGTGCCCCGGGCTGATCGAAACCGGCATGA
>NZ_BADD01000060.1 GCF_000333455.1 Rhodopseudomonas sp. B29 | reverse complement strand
CACAACAAGGATGGCGACGATCTTCGAACTTGCTTGGCAGGCCGCGGAGGACAGCGACATGGCGACAGAGGCAGCGCGCGCCCCCTTCTGACAAGAATTGCAACCAGAACCATAGCGCACCTCGGACATCGCCCGAAGGTTGTTGACTTCGATAATAAGTCGAGCAGAACGGAGCCCCTTTACCGCGCGGCAAACTGCGCCTTGGCCCGACGTCGAAACGAGAAAAGGCCCACTCCTCTTCTCGGGCCGCAGGAGCCCGCGGGGATCCCCCGACCTTCACTAAGCACCCAGCGGCAAGCCGTTCATGGAGGCAGCTTCGGCAGCTGGTTCCAAACTCCGCTGCGATGAGACCGGCCTGCCCCGACGGACGACGGCGATATTCGATTGTGACACCCCAGCGAGGGCGCAGATCTACACCGAGGTGACGGAGAAAAAGCGGCTGGCTGGCGACGCGATGTTCTTTATCAGCTGTCGAAGAGACCGCCGATTGTCGTCCGAACCGGGGCAGTGTCGCGCCCGTTGAAATTCCCGCCAAATTTTAACAGCTGGCAGGAGTGGAGAGGCTCGAACTCCCAACCCCCGGTTTTGGAGACCGGTGCTCTACCAATTGAGCTACACTCCTAGGCGGCGTCGCCGCAGGCGCGGTTGAAGCATAGGGGACGGGGCGCTGGCAAGGGGGAAACCGGGCTAGGCTTTGGTCTATTCGGCGGCAGGAGCCCCAGCCTTCTGCCGCTTGCCGCGCGGCGCCAGCGCGCATTCCCTGTTTTCGCCGGTGCCGGGAGCGTTCTCGAACACGCAGCGGTTGGGCGGATTGCCGCACACCTTGTCGAGTTCCCGAAAGCCGACGCAGTGCCCGTCCGGGCCGCGATAGCCCGGGCCGCCCTTGCAGCCGCAGCCGTGGCACGGCGGACGGTCGGGACAGGCCGCTGCCACGGCTGGCGAATCGAAAGCCGCAAACAGAAAGGCCGCGAGCACGGCAAAGCGCGCTCGCGGCCCTGGTCGCTGGAAAGCGATCGCTCGTTACTCGATGATCGCCGCCACCACGCCGGCGCCCACCGTGCGGCCGCCTTCGCGGATGGCGAAGCGCAGCTTTTCTTCCATCGCGATCGGCACGATCAGGTGCACTTCCATGGCGATGTTGTCGCCCGGCATCACCATCTCGGTGCCTTCCGGCAGATGCACGACGCCGGTCACGTCGGTGGTGCGGAAGTAGAACTGCGGACGATAGTTGGTGAGAACGGGGGTGTGACGTCCGCCCTTCTTCCTTGGTCAGGATGTAGGCCTCGGCCTTGAACTTGGTGTGCGGTTTCACCGAACCCGGCTTGCACAGCACCTGGCCACGCTCGACTTCCTCACGCTTGGTGCCGCGCAGCAGGCAGCCGATGTTGTCGCCGGCCTGGCCCTGATCGAGCAGCTTGCGGAACATTTCGACGCCGGTGCAGGTCGTCTTCTGCGTCGGGCGGATGCCGACGATCTCGATTTCTTCACCGACCTTGACGATGCCGCGCTCGACACGACCCGTGACAACGGTGCCGCGACCCGAGATCGAGAACACGTCTTCGACCGGCATCAGGAACGGCTGGTCGACCGGACGCTCCGGCTGCGGGATGTAGCTGTCGACGTTCTTCATCAGCTCGAGAATGGCGTCGTGGCCAAGCTTCGGATCCGAATTCTCGAGCGCAGCGAGAGCCGAGCCCTTGACGATCGGAATGTCGTCGCCCGGGAAGTCGTACTTCGACAGAAGCTCGCGCACTTCCATCTCGACCAGCTCGAGCAGTTCCGGATCGTCGACCATGTCGCACTTGTTCAGGAACACCACCAGCGCCGGCACGCCGACCTGGCGGGCCAGCAGGATGTGCTCGCGGGTCTGCGGCATCGGGCCGTCGGCAGCCGACACCACCAGGATGGCGCCGTCCATCTGCGCCGCACCGGTGATCATGTTCTTCACATAGTCGGCGTGGCCGGGGCAGTCGACGTGCGCGTAGTGGCGGTTCTGCGTCTCGTACTCGACGTGCGCGGTCGAGATCGTGATGCCGCGCGCCTTTTCTTCCGGCGCCTTGTCGATCTGGTCATAGGCCGTGAACGTCGCACCGCCTGTCTCCGCCAGAACCTTGGTGATCGCCGCCGTCAGCGACGTCTTGCCATGGTCGACGTGACCGATCGTCCCGATGTTGCAATGCGGCTTCGTACGTTCAAACTTTGCTTTGGCCATCGCTCTCCATCCTTGTCGGCCTTTCGGCGCCAGCTCTCCGGCCGGGCGAAATCCGCGGCTGGTTACTGCGGAAAAGCACCCTGTTCAAGCCGGAAGTTCTGGGCCAAGCTCGCGCGCGACGGGGCCAGCAAGACCCCGGCAGCGCATTCGCCCGCCCATGTAAGCGGCTGGAGCAAAAGTTCAATCGGGAGACGCCATGACCGCGACCGCCGCCAGATCAGACGCCGCACCGCATACCCCGCAACTGCCCGAAGCCGCCCCAAGCGAGCTCGGCCTGTCGCTGCCGCGGTTGCGCGCGATGTCGGACGCCTACAAGCGCGAGATCGACAAGGGCACGATCCCGGGCGTCACCATCCTGGTGTCACGCCGCGGTCATATCGGCTGGTTCGAGGCGCTCGGCCGCCAGGCGCCCGGCTCCGACGCGCCGATGACCAAGGACACGCTGTTCCGCATCTTCTCGATGACCAAGCCGATCGTCTCGGTCGGCATCATGCAGCTGGTCGAAGACGGATTGATGCAGCTCGGCGATCCGCTGCAGAAATACATCCCCGAATTCGAGAACAGCAATGTCGGCGTCGCCAAGGACGGCAAGCTCGACCTCGTGCCGCTCAACCGCCCGATCACGATCCAGGACCTGCTGCGTCACACCTCGGGCATCACTTACGAGCACACCGGCGACGGCCCGATCCACCGGCTGTATCGCGAGTCCCGCGTCCGCAGCCGCAAGATCAGCAACGAGGAGCACGCGCGGCTCGTCGCCGAGCTGCCGCTGGTGTGCCAGCCCGGTGCCGGCTGGAACTACAGCCGCTCGACCGACATCCTCGGCCGCGTCATCGAAGTGGTGAGCGGCAAGACGCTCGGCGAGTATCTTGAGGCCAATATCCTGGCGCCGCTGCAGATGACCGAGACGGCATTCCATACGCCGGCCGCGAACAAGCATCGCCTGGCGCAGCCGTTCGCGGCCGACCCGTGGAGCGGCGATCCGGTGGCGCTGTTCGACATGACGGAAAAGCCGGTGATGGAATCCGGCGGCGGCGGCCTGGTATCCACCACGATGGACTACGCGAGGTTCTGCCAGATGCTGCTGAGCGGCGGCGCCCTCGACGGCGTCCGCATCATCGGCCGCAAGACGCTGGAGCTGATGGCCAGCAATCACCTCGCCGCGCACATCCCGCCGGACAACTACATCCTGCCCCCCGGCCACGGCTTCGGCCTCGGCTTCGCCGTCCGCACGCAAGCCGGCATCGCACCCTTCCCCGGCTCGGTCGGCAATTTCTTCTGGAGCGGCATCGCCGGCACGTTCTTCTGGATCGATCCGGCCGAAGACCTGTTTCGCGTGTTCATGTCGCAAGGCCCCGGCCAGCGCGAGCATTTCCGCGTGCTGACGAGAATCTGG
>NZ_BADD01000061.1 GCF_000333455.1 Rhodopseudomonas sp. B29 | reverse complement strand
AGCGGCGATAGATGCGGCGATACAACAGAAATTCGAACGGCACCGAAACGATGACGGTGCCGATGACGGCAACCAGAATAGCGATTGGATACGACACGCCGAGCGCGGTCAGCGCGAACGAGGCCAGATAGCCGCCGATCATCGCGAACGCGCCGTGCGCGAGGTTCACCACGCGCATCAGGCCCATCATGATCGACAGACCGATCGAGATCGTGAACAGCACCATGCCGTAGGCGAGCGCGTCGGGCAGGATTCCGAGAATCGTCCGCATCACCCTGCCGCCCGCTTGGACGCTGCCGATGGCGTTCGACTCAGTTCAGCCTTCACAACGCGACTCCGTTGTCGTGCGAGATGCGTCGAGTCCTCGCGGCTCGTGAGATTCACAAGCGCAATAACTCGAGCGTTTCGATTTGATGTTTTTCTTGAGGCGAAGCGGCGTCAGCTTCGCTGCAAAACGCTATAGTCGACAAGTGCCCTCCGCGCCAAGCCGTCAAGCGAGGCGCGAAGGGCTCAAAGTTTCGGCTTACTGCTTAACCAGGCCCCAGTCGGGCTGCGCCTTGAAGGTCTCGATCTCCTTGTTGATCAGCTTGTCGCCGGACTTCTCGACTTCGCGCAGATAGACGTTCTGCGTGATATGGCGAGTCGTCGGATCGATCGACACCGGTCCGCGCGGACTGGTCCACTGCATGCCCTTCACGGCCGCGATCGCCTTGTCCGGATCCTGCTTGCCGCCGGTGGCCTCGATCATCTTGTAGATCAGGCGGGCGCCGTCATAGGCCGCGACCGACGTCATGGTGATTTCGTCGAGCTTGCCGCCGTCCTTCTGCAACTGCGCCAGGAACGCTTTGTTCTCCGGCGAGTCGTGCGACACCGCGTAGTGATATGTCGACAGGATGCCGATGCCGGAATCGCCGATGTTCGGCAGGTCCGGCTCGGTGACGACGTCGCCGGTCGACATCAGCTTGACGTTCGAAGCCTTGAGGCCGTTGTCGATGTAGGCCTTGACGAAGCCGAGCGTCGGCGGGCCGGCCGGCAGGAAGGTGAAGATCATGTCGGCGCCGGAATCCTTGATACGCTGCATGATCGGCCCGAAGTCGGTGGTCGACAGCGGCATGCGGATGGCTTCGACGACCTGACCGCCTTCGGCCTCGAAGGTCTTCTTGAACGCCGTCTCGGCGTCGATGCCCGGGCCGTAATCGCTGACAGCGATCGCGACCTTCTTGGCGCCCTTCTCCTTGGCGACCTTGGCGGCCGGCACGGTATTCTGGAACATCGTGAACGAGGTGCGGACGATGTAGGGGCTCTTCTCGGTGATCGCCGATGTCGCGGCGTTCAGCACCACCATCGGCACCTTGGCTTCCTGCAGCAGCGGCGCCACTGCCATCGCGTCCGGCGTGAAGTACAGGCCGGCGAGGTACTGCACCTTCTCCTTGACGATCAGCTCCTGGGCCAAAGCCTTGGACTGCGCCGGGTTCGGCGAGACTTCGTCACGATAGACGAACTCGACGGTGTCGTTGCCGATCTTGTTGCCGTGCTCGGCGACCCAGGCGTCGATGCCCATCTTGAAGTTCTTGCCGAACAGCGCGTACGGCCCCGACATCGTGCCGATGACGCCGACCTTGATGGTCTCGGCCTGTGCGGCGCCGACACTCAACGTAATCGCAGCGGCCGTGCACAGCCACCCAAAAGCTTTCACCATCCGTCTCCCTCTCCTCTGATTGATCCAGTCGTTGCGTTTGGTTCGATACTCAGAACATCTCGAAATATTCGCGCTGTTCCCATTCCGTCACTTCGGCCTGGAAGCGCTCGATCTCGGCGTTCTTGATGAAGGTGTAGTAATCGACGAATTCGCCGCCCAAAGCGGTGCGGAAAAACGGATCGTCGCGCAGCGCGAAGATCGCCTCGCGCAGCGATTTCGGCAACAGGTCCGCCTTGGTCTCATAAGGCGTATCGGCCGACGGGCCCGGATCGAGCTTGCGGTCGACGCCGTCGAGACCCGACAGGATCTGCGACGCCATGTAGAGATACGGGTTGGCGGCCGGCTCGCCGACGCGGTTCTCGATCCGCGTTGCCTTGTCGCCTGGCCCGCCGAGCACCCGCAGCATCACGCCGCGATTGTCGCGGCCCCAGATCGCACGATCCGGCGCTAGCGAGTAGGAGCGATAGCGCTTGTAGCCGTTGATCGTCGGCGTGGTGAACACCGTGGCGGCTCGCGCATGCGTCATCAGCCCTGCGAGATAATGCTTGCCGAAATCCGACAGCACGTCGCTATCCGACATGAAGGCGTTGCCACCGCCGTCGCGCCCCACCACCGACTGGTGCAGATGCCAGCCCGACGACACCACGTTGGGAATTCGCGGCCGGCACATGAAGGTGGCGTGATAGCCGTGGCGCCGGCAGATCTGCTTCACCGCGGCGCGGAACAGCACCATCAGATCGGCGGGCATCAGCCCGACGGTCGGCTGGAAGGTGAATTCGCACTGGCTCGGGCCGAACTCGACCTCGATCGAACGCAGCGGCAGGCCGAGCGCGACGATGTCGCGGCGGATCAGTTCGAGCACCGGCTCCATCTGATCGTAACGTTGCTCGGTGAGATACTGATAACCGTGCGACAGCAGGCTGACGCTCGGCGGCTCGCCTGGCTGGCCGGCATGCTCCGGCCGCATCTTGGCGTCTTCGACCTTGAAGACGTGAAACTCGACCTCGAGGCCCGCCTTGAAGTCGAAGCCGCGGTCGGCAAGCTTCTGCAGCGCCGCGCGATAGATGTTGCGGGTCGCGAACTGCACCGGACGGCCGTCGGCGAAGTACAAATCGCACAACACCCAGCCGGTGGTCGGCGCCCACGGCAGCACGCGGAACGTCGTCGGATCGGGCAGCATGACGACATCGGCGCCGCCCTGCATCTCCGACATGCCGAAGCCGCCGCCGGCCTGAAACACCGGGAACACCGTCTTGTGCGAGGTGTCCTTCGCCAGCATCGTGGTGGTGATGGTGGCGCCGTTGTCGAGGCTGTTCAGCGCTTCGGAGGCGACCAGCGTCTTGCCGCGCAGGATGCCGTGCTGATCGGGAAACGAGAACCGGATGGTCTCGAGCCCCTGCTCCTCGGCGATGCGGCGCACGCGCGCCGCCGCCTCGATCTGCTCTTCGGACCACAGTCCGTGCTTGGCGGCCAGGCTGTTGCCCATGGCGTATCGCTGATGCACGTTCATTCGGCGGCCGTCAGATGCGGGACCTTGGCGGCGATTTCGGCCGGCACCGGCGCAGCCCAGGGCGCGCCGCGGCGGCGATTGACGTCGACCTCCATCCAATAGGTCTCCCAGCCGCGGCTCGGGCCGATGCCGTCCATCGTGGCCGGGCCCTGAATAGCACGCGCGCTGGCGGCGTCGAGCGCCAGCAGCGGGCGCTGGCCGGACTCGGCCTTGGCGATTTCCTGGCGCAGCAGCCGGCGATACTGAATGATCGCCTTGTCGCTCTGGCCGAGATGCTCGCGGGTGCGATCCTGGATCGGCCCCATCGACTCCACCGCCCACTGATCGTGCACGTTGATATCGAGGCCCATGCCGGTGTAGGTCGAAGTGGCCTGCTCGTGCGGATCGAAGCCGTAGTCGTTGCGCTTGTTGCGGCGCGACTTGTACTCCGGCAGTTCGTAGAGTTCGAGCCGCTGATCGCGCATCTTCAACTTGTCGACCGGATTGGTGTAGCTGGTGAAGATCGCGTACCAGTAACAATTGTTATCATCGACCGGCACGTGCCACTGCGTGATCGTCATCTCGGTGCTCATCGGGATGACGAAGCCGTGCGGGAACAGCTGATTGGTGACGCGCACATGGGTGCGCTCGTCGTCGATCTGGCGCAGCGCGATCAGCCGCAGGCCGTATTCGGTGTGCTCGACATTGATGATCGGGCGATCGTATTCGCGCAGCACCTTGGTCATCGGCAGATCGCTGCCCGCCGACGCGCCGCGGAATTGCTTGCCGTACGCGTGCGAGGTGTCCTCGTCTTCGAAGAAGCGGTGCAGGAACGAGGCGTGCGCCGGATCGATGCCGACTTCCAGCGCCTGCAGCCAGTTGCATTCGAACAGGCCCTTGAAGGCGAACACGTGCGTATCGGGCGCGACGAAGCAGTCGATCTCCGGAAACGCCGGCGGCTCGCCGGCGCCCAAATAGGCCCACAGGATGCCGCCCTTGGCGACCACCGGATACGACCGCTGCTTGATGTTAGCGCAGAGATTGGAGCCCGCCGGCTCGGCCGGAGTCTCGAGGCACTTGCCATCGACGTCGAACAGCCAGCCGTGGAAGGCGCAGCGCAGGCCGCCGCCCTCGAGCCGGCCAAACGCGAGGTCGGCGCCGCGATGCGGACAATCGCGGTCGATCAGGCCGTAGCGGCCCTGCTCGTCCTTGAACAGCACGAAGTCTTCGCCGAGCAGCCGCACCGGCTTGATCGGCCGCTCGCCTTCGAGCTCGTCGACGAGAGCCGCCGGCTGCCAATAGGCGCGCATCAGCTTGCCGCACGGCGCATTCGGTCCGACCCGCGTGATCAGATCGTTCTGTTCCTGACTCATCATGGCGTTGGCCTCCTGACGGCAGCTCGCGCGGTGCTGCCTTTTGATTGAAGGCGACAAGGCTGGGTGCCGCAACAGCTTCGCAAAAGCCAGTGCGCCCTTGTCGCAGGATTTTCGTCGCGAAAACGCGTTCGATAGACGAACAAACGTTCGATATAGATAAGATTGCCTCCAATGTGCATTCCGAGCAAGCTGAAATTCTCAGCGTATGATGCTCATCGACGTTGCAGCGCAACGCCTGAAGACGCCTAACATCCGGCCCAAGCCTCGAACTTGTGTTCGCCAGACGAACGCGATACGACTGCGGTGGTAGAGGGTGATGGTGCCCGTATCGCCAGTGCGCAGTCTGATATGCCGAAGTTGAAACGTCCGGAGACCGAGGCTAGCGACACGCCGGAGACCATCGAAAGCCTGGCGCGCGGCTTGCGCGTGATCGAAGCGTTCGGCGCCGAACGCAGGCCGATGACGCTGAGCGACTTGGCCAAGGCCTGCGCCCTGCCCCGCGCCACCGTGCGGCGGGTGCTGATGACGCTGCGCAGCGCCGGCTATGTGACCAGCGACGACCGGCTGTTCGCGCTGACGCCGCGGGTGCTCGGCCTCGCCTCTTCCTATCTGGCGTCGAACCAGATCAGCGCCGTGCTGCAGCCGCTGATGGACGAGGTTTCGGCGACCGCCAAGGAAGTCTGCTCGCTGGCGATTCTGGACGGCGACGACGCGGTGTTCGTCGCCCGCTCCAGCCCGGCGCGGGTGTTTTCCGCCGGCATCGATCTCGGCTACCGCCTGCCGCTGTTCTGCACCTCGGTCGGCCGTGTGCTGCTCAGCCGGCTCGACAACGACACGCTGGCCGCGACCATCGGTGCGATGAACCTGGTCCAGCAGACGCCCGAGACCATCATCGACAAGCCGACGCTCGTCGCCACTATCATCGCCGACCGCAACCGCGGCTATTCACTGGTCGATCTCGAAGCCGAGCCTGGCTTCCGCTCGATCGCGGTTCCGATCCGCCGCTACGACGGCGTCATCGTCGCCGCCGCCAATATCGGCGCCCATGTCGACCGCATCACTACCGGCGAAATGATCGACCGCTTCCTGCCGCCACTCCGCCGCCTCGCCGAGCAGGCGCAGCCGCTGATCGTGTGAACGGCCGCGATCAGGTCGTCCATTGTCGATACAAAGCCGGCGGTACCAGAACAGCCAATCTGCTTTTTCGCAGGACGAGCGGTTACTTCCACTCCCGCGCGGCACCAAAATGCTCCGATGGAGCAGCTCTGAAATAGTTCTGTGTCACAGCCGAGAAAATATTGATGGCAATGCAAATTGCTATTAGGGGACCGGCAAAGCGACGCACGTCGATCCGCGTCGGCGCCGACAAATAAAGCACGTAGATGGGCACCACGAAAATTAGGTAGCGCTGCGCGGGGCGACTGAATGACAATGCCAGCAAAACTAACACGATCGCGCCTACTACGCTTCGATCTTGAACGCTCTGCAATCTGTTCAACAGACTGAACACGAAGATTGCGAACAGGCCAGCAAGGACGACTCCCGAAAAGCTTGCGCCAACCCAGCGATCGAACGGACCGAAGTTCATCTCGCCAGCGGACGGCGGCATCGCGGCTCCCATCAAGGCGACCATTCCGACGGCGAGAATCTTGAAGATCCGACCCGCTGGGCTCGCGAAGGCGCTCTGAAGCGAGAATGGCATTCCGAGAAGAGCTAGAAAGCCCCCATAATGGACTATGTTGGTCAAGATGTTCTGCACCGTCGGCCCGTGTGCGCTCACCCACTGAGGAGACGTGAGCCAGAATCCAAAAGACCTAAACACGGCAACGTTATAGGCTGAGAGAGTGACAAGGGTCGCTATCGAGACAGTCGTCACCATAAACACCCTGAAGGTGGCTGACTGGCGAGGTGCAGGTGACATGGCGAACAGCGGCAGCAGAAGCACGGCGTGATATTTCAAAGCCGCCGCGAAAGCGAACACGAGGGCGCCTGCTACTGCCATGGCGATGCCCTGCGCGCGCCAACAGATCGCAATGGCGGCCATTGCAAACGCCATCGGCGGAAAATCCGCGGTCCCTCTACCGGCAAAAACCCAAATCAAAGGATTGACCATTATCGCAGCCGAGAGCAGCCAAGTGGTCAGCCCGGCTTGTGTGATCAGCGACTGCAGGGCTGCGGCGAATACCGCAAAGCCGATGAGGGAAACCAGTCGGCATCCCCAATCGGTGTCGATGTGCAATAGCTCCGCCAGCGCTGCCCCGACGGCACCCAGCACAAGTGTGTTTGCATCAGAGTTGAAGAACCTTTGAGCAAGGGCAATGTCGCCAGTGTGAAAGTAGCGGGCAGCCGCATTGAAGGCCTGCTCTTGGTTCACAAATGGAAGCCACAGCGTTCCGATGTGAGCGAATACGATCGTTCCCACAACAAGGATGGCGACGATCTTCGAACTTGCTTGGCAGGCCGCGGAGGACAGCGACATGGCGACAGAGGCAGCGCGCGCCCCCTTCTGACAAGAATTGCAACCAGAACCATAGCGCACCTCGGACATCGCCCGAAGGTTGTTGACTTCGATAATAAGTCGAGCAGAACGGAGCCCCTTTACCGCGCGGCAAACTGCGCCTTGGCCCGACGTCGAAACGAGAAAAGGCCCACTCCTCTTCTCGGGCCGCAGGAGCCCGCGGGGATCCCCCGACCTTCACTAAGCACCCAGCGGCAAGCCGTTCATGGAGGCAGCTTCGGCAGCTGGTTCCAAACTCCGCTGCGATGAGACCGGCCTGCCCCGACGGACGACGGCGATATTCGATTGTGACACCCCAGCGAGGGCGCAGATCTACACCGAGGTGACGGAGAAAAAGCGGCTGGCTGGCGACGCGATGTTCTTTATCAGCTGTCGAAGAGACCGCCGATTGTCGTCCGAACCGGGGCAGTGTCGCGCCCGTTGAAATTCCCGCCAAATTTTAACAGCTGGCAGGAGTGGAGAGGCTCGAACTCCCAACCCCCGGTTTTGGAGACCGGTGCTCTACCAATTGAGCCGCCGATCCAGGTCGACTGTGTCACCGTCCGCTATTACGTGAGCGAGCACGGCCGCGCCAAGTCGATCGCCTGGGCCATCAAGAACGGCTACAGCTGGGCGCAG
>NZ_BADD01000062.1 GCF_000333455.1 Rhodopseudomonas sp. B29 | reverse complement strand
CGCCCGGGCTGGGCGAAACCTCCGAAGCACGGGGCTTCCGCGCCTCGGGTTGAATTCCCGCACACATTCGAAATTCAGGAGCCGGATTTCAGGAACGAAGTCCTAAAACGGCAGATCACTAATTCCGAACGCAAAACGACGCGCGGGGCGCTAGCGCACCCGCCCGTCCAAAACCTTGTCGTTACAGAGCGAAAAAGCCCGAAATTGCCGATTCTCCCAAAGGCTGCACGGACATGCCGCCAAGTCCGACGCCTTTCGCTTTCGTGCTGCCGAACCAATATGGGACGGCATTGTGGAATTCGAGGGGGATTCCCGCGCTTCTCCACACTTTCCTGTGACGGTTCAGAGTCATAGTCTCCCTGACCCGCCGCGACCGGAGCCGGCGAACCGGCTCCAAGCGCTTAAAGCTGATTCCCCGTCCCGTCATGGTCGGGCTTGACCCGACCATCCACGTTTGGGGCAGATCCCCGGGTCTCGCTGCGCTCGCCCGGGGATGGACCTCAAGTAACCGGTGGTTACTTGAGCTCCACCTTGGCGCCAGCCTTCTCAAGCTGAGCCTTGATCTTCTCGGCTTCGTCCTTGGCAACGCCTTCCTTGACCGGCTTCGGCGCGCCTTCGACGAGGTCCTTGGCTTCCTTGAGGCCCAGGCCGGTGATGGCGCGGACTTCCTTGATCACTTCGATCTTCTTGTCGCCGGCCGAGGCCAGAACGATGGTGAAGTCGGTCTTCTCTTCGGCCGCAGCGGCGGCGCCGCCACCAGCGCCCGGAGCAGCGGCAACCGCGACGGCAGCAGCCGCCGACACGCCCCACTTCTCTTCGAGCAGCTTCGCCAGCTCGGCGGCTTCGAGCACGGTCAGGCTCGACAGGTCGTCGACGATTTTCTGCAGATCAGCCATTGAATCAGTTCCTTACGCGATTTGGTTCGAACCAGGGTTGAATGGGATGGAAGCGTCAGGCCGCTTCGCTTTTGGAGGCATAGGCCTGAACCACCCGCGCGACCTTGGCCGCGGGAGCAGTCGACAGCTGCGCGATCTTGGTGGCCGGCGCGACCAGAAGGCCGACCAGCTTGCCACGCAGTTCGTCGAGCGACGGCAGCGAGGCCAGAGCCTTCACACCGTCGACGTTCAGGACAGTTTTGCCCATCGAACCGCCGAGGATGACGAACTTCTCGTTCGCCTTGGCAAATTCGACGGCAATCTTCGGCGCCGCCACCGGATCGTTGGAAGTCGCGATCACGGTCGGCCCCTTCAGCAGGGAGCCGATGGCAACGACGTCGGTGCCTTCAAGAGCAATTTTGGCGAGACGGTTCTTCGAGACCTTCACCGACGCACCCGCCTGCTTCATCTGCGAACGCAGCTTCTGCATCTGGGCCACGGTGAGGCCGGAATAATGAGCAACGACGGCGACGCTGGTGGTCCCGAACAGACCATTCAGCTCTTCGACCGCTGCCTTCTTTGCCGCTCTATCCACAGCAAGCTCTTTCCGGTTGACGGCCTCTACAAGCAGGGGCCGTCGGGTTGCACCCTTCGCCCTGCCCTCAACATCATCCAGACACACGGTCTTCAGACCCGAGGGCAAAACGATACTAAAGCCTGCCCTCCCGCCCGCGCCTCGGCTTGCCGCCGCGGCCCGATCGGGGTGTCGAGGTTCGAACCTTTCTCCGCATCCCGCCCGCGTGAGCGACATGCAAAATCCGGTCTTCACCCGTCTATGCAGGCCATGCGATTAAGCCGCTGAGGAAACGTGACGTTTCGACGTTGGCGCCTGCAGTCTCGGACAGGACGGGATCACCACGATGAGCCGGAAAGCCGGCCCGCCTCGCATGATCCCTGCCCGCAAACCGCAACAAACGAACCCTTCCCTGCCCTTCTAGAAATCCTGGTGGATGTCTGGAAGGAAAAGGCTCCTGTTCGTCGATCTATCGGAATGCGCGCACGGGCGCGCCAGCAAAGCCAGCACGCCCGGAACATGCTGTTTAGCGAGTCTCTTCCGCGTTGCCAAGCCCGAAATCAGGAATTCGGCATCATTTATGCAAGGGAGGTCCCGCCTGTGCCTAACCTCGCCTTACAGAACTCGCAACGTTACGGCCGTCATCCTGAGGTGCCCGCTGTGCCGCGCTATGCGCGGCGCTGCGGGCCTCGAAGGATGAGCCGCAAGCGCTTGTGGCCGCATCCTTCGAGGCGCGCTGCGCGCGCACCTCAGGATGACGACTCCATCCTCGTGAACCGCGTTGACGCATCAATGGAGTAAGCGCTCTAGCTCACCCGATACGGCAGCTCCTTGCCCTCGAAGAACGCGCCGAGGTTCGCCAGCACGCAATCCTGCATCGCGCGGTGCGCCTCCTGGGTGTGGCCGCCGATGTGTGGGGTGAGCACCACGTTCGGCAGTTCGCTCAGCGCGTCCCGTCGGTACGGCTCCTGCTCGAACACATCAAGGCCGGCGCCCGCGATGCTGCCGTCTTGTAGCGCGGCGATCAGGGCCGGCTGATCGATGACCGAGCCCCGCGAGATGTTGACCACAACGCCCTCTGCGCCGAGCCGCTGCAACATGGCGGCGTCGATGATGTTCTCGGTGTCCGGGCCGGCGCGGACCGCGATCAGCAGCACTTCGCACCAATCGACCAGCTCCGCGAGGCTGCCGACATAACGATACGGCACGTCGTGGCGGCTGCGGCTGTGATAGGCGACCTCGGTTTCGAACGCTGCGGCCCGCGCCGCGATCTTCTTGCCGATTTCCCCCATGCCGTAGATGCCGACCTTGGCGCCGGTGATGCCGCGCGGCGGCTTGAGCAGCGGGGACGGTTTGGCGTCGGCCCAGCCGCCGCTGCGCAGATAGGCGTCAGCCGACAGCAGCCGGCGCTCGAGCGCAAGCCACAGCGTCAAAGCGAGATCGGCCACCGCCGAGGCATTCGCCGCCGGGCTGTTGGCAACGACGATGCCGCGCTGCAGGGCCGCATCGAGATCGATGCCGTCATAGCCCGTGCCATAGCAGACGATCGCGCCAAGTTTCGGCAGGAGATCGAGCGTTTCGTTGCCGAGTTTCTGGCCGCCCATCGTCAGCACCGCGCGGACGTCGGCGAGTTGTTCCGCACTGAACGCCTCGTTGGCCGGCTTGCCGCCGGTCTCGAGCAGTTCGTAGCGCTCGGCGAAGCGCGCCATCATCGATTTGGCGAACCGCGAAAACACCAGAATCTTCTCGGCCAAGTCGCTCTCCCGTTTCTTGTTGTTGGTACGCAAAGCAAAGGGCGGACCGGTTGCCCGATCCGCCCTCTTTAATCGATCAGCACAGCCGCGAGCGGCTTAGTGGACGGTGCCGGGCTCGACCTTGACGCCCGGGCCCATCGTCGAGGACACCGCAACGCGCTGGATGTAGGTGCCCTTGGCGCCGGCCGGCTTGGCCTTGTTGACCGCGTCCGCGAGCGCCTTGATGTTCTCGACCAGCTTGTCCTCGGTGAACGAGGCCTTGCCGACGCCGGCCTGGATGATGCCGGCCTTCTCGACGCGGAACTCGACCGAACCGCCCTTGGCGCCCTTGACGGCGCCGGCGACGTCCATGGTCACGGTGCCGATCTTCGGGTTCGGCATCATGCCGCGCGGGCCGAGCACCTTACCGAGGCGGCCGACCAGCGGCATCATGTCGGGGGTCGCGATGCAGCGGTCGAAGTTGATGTTGCCGGCCTGAACCTGCTCCACCAGATCTTCGGCGCCGACGACGTCGGCACCCGCAGCCTTGGCTTCGTCCGCCTTGGCGCCGCGCGCGAACACGCCGACGCGCACGGTGCGGCCGGTGCCGTTCGGCAGCATGACCACGCCGCGGACCATCTGGTCAGCGTGACGCGGATCGACGCCGAGGTTGATGGCGACTTCGATGGTCTCGTCGAACTTCGAGACGGCGCGCTCCTTGACCATCTTCACCGCTTCGTCGAGCGGATACAGCTTGGTGCGATCCACGCCTTCACGGATCTTCTTCAGACGCTTACCGATTGCCATGGTGCGTTACCCCTCGACCCGCAGGCCCATCGAACGGGCAGAGCCCTCGACCATGCGCATGGCCGATTCGACGGTGTCGCAATTGAGATCCTTCATCTTCTTCTCGGCGATCTCGCGCACCTGGGCGGAGCTCACCGAACCGGCGACGTCGCGGCCCGGCGCCTTGGAGCCGGACTGGATCTTCGCCGCCTGCTTGAGGAAATAGGACATCGGCGGGGTCTTCATCTCGAAGGTGAACGAACGATCGGCGTAGATCGTGATCACCACCGGAATCGGCGTGTTCTTTTCTTCCTTCTGGGTCTGCGCGTTGAACGCCTTGCAGAACTCCATGATGTTGAGGCCGCGCTGACCAAGCGCGGGACCGATCGGTGGCGACGGGTTCGCCGCACCGGCCGGCACCTGCAACTTCAGGTATCCGGTCACTTTCTTTGCCATACCAACTCTCCTGTTGCCGGCGAACCGGCGGTTTCAGGTTTCGTGGTGGGGCGCCTTCCGATGACTGGCGATCACCAGCACGCCTCCCACGTCGCTTTTGAGCAAGGCGCGAACCTCGCTCACTTCCGTCATGCCCGGACTTGATCCGGGCATCCATCACTCTTCATCCGAAGAGGATGGATTGCCGGGTCAAGCCCGGCAATGACGCCGTGGCTGGAGAAACCCAGCCACGACATCGAACGATCAGACCTTCTCGACCTGACCGAATTCCAGTTCGACCGGCGTGGCGCGGCCGAAGATCGACACCGCGACCTTCACGCGCGAGCGCGCCTCGTCGATTTCCTCGACCACGCCGGAGAACGACGCGAACGGGCCGTCGGCGACGCGGACGTTTTCGCCGATCTCGAACGAAACGGAAGTTTTCGGGCGCTCCACGCCTTCCTGCACCTGGTGCAGGATGCGCATCGCTTCGGCTTCCGAGATCGGCATCGGCTTGTTCTCGGCGCCGAGGAAGCCGGTGACCTTCGGGGTGTTCTTGATCAGATGGAAGGCTTCGTCGGTGAGGTTCATCTTCACCAGCACGTAGCCCGGGAAGAACTTGCGCTCGGCGTCGACCTTGCGGCCGCGGCGCACCTCGGTGACCTTCTCGGTCGGCACCAGAACCTGCTCGAACAGGTCCTCGACGCCGCGCTGCTTGGCCTGCTCCTTGATCGACTCGGCGACCTTCTTCTCGAAGTTCGAATAGGCGTGGACGATGTACCAGCGCATGCTCATGAGATAATTTCCGGGCCTGCGATCAGTGAACGCCGAGGACGAAGGTGATCAGCACGCGGATGAGCTGATCGGCGGCGAAGAAGAAGATCGAGGCCAGCGCCACCATGACGAACACCATGATGGTGGTGATCGAGGTCTCGCGGCGCGTCGGCCACGTCACCTTGGCGGTTTCGCTCCGCACTTCCTGCAGGAATTTGAACGGGCTGAAAGCCATCTGCGATCCGTCTTGTTCAGTTCGATGTTCGGCGTATGTCGGGTGATGATGCGAATCCGAACAGCCCTGTTGCGCCCAACCCCGGCCTCCGCCAGGGATGAGCCGCCAACCGGGCTCGAATTTCGGGAATAAAGCCGCGCCGGAAATCCGCCTAGCGGGCCGGCTGCGAGTGCCGCCTTAATATGGCGAGTTTGGTCAAAGGTCAAGCTGAGGGGGCCCGCCTCCCCTTCCCCGGCGACGGCCTGCGGCCATCAGGCGCGCCTTCCTCCGATACCGGAACCTAGCCTAACCGATCCCCACCCCGAGCAGCGAGTCGACCAGTCCCTGGTCGGCGCGGAGCTGGGGTGCCTGGCCCTGCCAGACGATGCGGCCGCGCTCGATCACCATGACGTCGTCGGCGAAATCGAGCGCGCGCTCGATCTGCTGCTCGACCAGCACCACCGTCATCTCGCCGCTCTGCGCCAGCTTGAGCACGGTCTCCATCAGCTGGTCGCAGATCACCGGCGCCAGGCCTTCGAGCGGCTCGTCGAGCAGCAGCACGGTCGGCTTGCCGAGCAGCGTGCGCGCCAGCGTCAGCATCTGCTGCTCGCCGCCGGAGAGCTGCATGCCGCCGTGGTTGCGGCGCTCGGCGAGGCGCGGGAACATCGTGTAGATCGCCTCGAGGTCGGTGCGCGGCCGGCCCTTGAGGCCGGTGAACAGATTTTCCTCGACCGTCAGCGAGCGGAAGATGTCGCGGGTCTGCGGCACGTAGCCGAGCCCGGCCGCGGCACGCGCGTACGTCTTCAGGCCGGTGACGTCGCGGTCGCCAACCTTCACGCTGCCGCCCTTGTGGGTGGTCAGCCCCATCAGCGTCGCCAGCAGCGTCGTCTTGCCGACGCCGTTGCGGCCGAGCACCGTCAGCCGGCCGCCGGCCGGCACGGCAAAGCTGATATCGCCGAGGATGCCGACCGAGCCGTAGCCGGCGGCGAGGCCTTGCACTTCAAGACGCGCGGCGGGCATCGGCATAGCTTCCCAGATAGGCGGTGCGGACGGCGGCGTTCTCTTTCACCTCGGCGGGCGTGCCTTCGAAGATCAGCGCGCCGCTCGCCAGCACCAGCACGCGCTTGGCGAACTTGAACACCAGGTCCATGTCGTGCTCGATCATCAGGATGGCGATGTCCGGCGACATCTTGCCGATCGCCTCGAGGATGCGCGGCGACTCGTCGTGCGGCACGCCGGCGGCCGGCTCGTCGAGGACAAGGACGCGCGGCTTCATGGCGAGGCCGATGGCGAGGTCGAGCAGTCGCTGTTGCCCGTAAGCCAGCTTGGTCACCGGCATGGCGGCGAGCTGCGCGATGCCGAGCAGGCCCAAAATGCTCTGCCACTCCTCGCGCACGTCGGCACGGTTGATCACCGAGGAGAACATGCGCTTGGTCAGGCCGCGGCGCTGCATCACCGCCAGCGCGACGTTCTCGGCGACGGTGAGGCCGGTGAACAGCCGCGTCACCTGGAAGGTGCGGACCAGCCCGCCTTGCACGCGCTCGGCGATCGAGGCGCCCGTGACATCGACGCCGCCGAGCAGGATGCGGCCTTCCGACGGATCGAGGTCGCCGGAGATCTGATTGACCAGCGTGGTCTTGCCGGCGCCGTTGGGGCCGATCAGCGCGACGCGGTCGCCGCTCGACAGCGTGAACGACACGTCGTCGGTGACGCGCAGGCCGCCGAAGGATTTGGACAGGTGCTGCAGTTCGAGCAGAGCAGTCATTTCGCCGCCCTCGCCCGCCGCAGATCGCCGACACGCCGACCGACCTCGTTGACGAGCCCCTTGGGGAAGAACAGCACCACCACGATCAACAGGACGCCGACCATGATCATCCAGTGGAACGGGCTGGCGGCGGATACGTAGTGGGCGAACAGCTCGAACAGGATGGCGCCGATCAGCGCGCCCCATAGTTTGCCGGCGCCCCCTAGGATCAGCATGATCAGTGCCTCGGCCGAGCGCTCGAAGCCGACGCTGTCGAGGCCGATGACGCCGGTGTTGATCGCCGTCAGCGCGCCGCCGATGCCGGCGACGGCTCCGGCGATGCAGTACATCACCACGAGTCGCGGGAAAACGGCGACGCCGATCATGCGGGCGCGCAGCGTGTCGTCCTTGATGGCGCGGCACATCAGTGCGAACGGCGAGCGCGCGAAGCGCAGCAGCACCACCATGGTGACCAGCAGCACCGCGACCGAGAAGATGTAGCCGTTGCGGCCGAACATATCGAAGTTGAACACGCCGAAGATCGGCGTCGGCGAGATGCCGGCGAGCCCATCACTGCCACCGGTGATCGACGACAGCTTGTTGGCGAGCGCGGCGATCAGCTGGCCGAACGCGATCGACAGCACCAGCTGCGGCAGGCCGCGGAAGCGCGTCACCAGCAGGCCGGAGACCAGACCGGTGCAGGCGCCGGCGACGATGCCGACCAGGATCATCAGAATCGGATCGGTGATGCCGGCGAGACAGGCGTTGCCGGCCGCATAAGCGGCGACGCCGAACAGCGCCGCGTGGCCGAGCGTAGCGACGCCGCAATAGCCGGTGACGAGATCGAGCGAGATCACCAGGAAGGCGAGCCCGATGACACGGATCAGAAACGCCAGATCGTCGGGATAGACGAAGTAACCGATGGCACCGAGCGCGGCGATGGCCACGGCCGCGAGCGCGTCGTTGCGCAGACCCGAGGTGGCGCGCGGCGGCACTGCCTCGATGGAGACGCTCGCCGTCATGAGTGCGCCTTTCCGAACAGGCCGTGGGGGAAGACGTAAACGATGACGATCACCGCCACATAGAAGAAGAACTCGCCGAAATCCGGCGCCAGATACTTGCCGGTGGTGTCGGCGAGACCGAGCAGCAGCGACGCCGCCATCGCTCCCGACACCGAGCCGGCGCCGCCGACCGAGACCACGACCAGGAACGTCACCATGTAGCGCAGCGCGTAGAACGGCTCGACCGGCAGCAGGTCGGCGCCGACGACGCCGCCGAACGCCGC
>NZ_BADD01000063.1 GCF_000333455.1 Rhodopseudomonas sp. B29 | reverse complement strand
CTGGCTGTCGTCGAGCGACTTGATGGTCTCGTCGTCGCCGTAGATCTTGCGCAGCGTCTCGCGAAGCGGCTTCAGATCTTCCCGCTGGTAGTAGGAGTCGATCGCCTGACCGATCTTCTTGCCCATGCCGGCGCAAGCCCAGCCGAGATGGGTTTCGAGGATCTGACCGACGTTCATGCGGCTCGGCACGCCGAGCGGGTTCAGCACGATGTCGGCGTGCGTACCGTCCTCGAGGAACGGCATGTCCTCGATCGGCACGATCTTGGAGACGACGCCCTTGTTGCCGTGACGGCCGGCCATCTTGTCGCCCGGCTGGATCTTGCGCTTCACCGCGACGAAGACCTTGACCATCTTCATCACGCCGGGCGGCAGTTCGTCGCCGCGCTGCAGCTTCTCGACCTTGTCGAGGAAGCGCTGCTCGAGGCCCTTCTTCGACTCGTCGTACTGCTTCCGCATGGCCTCGATCTCGGCCATCAGCTTGTCGTTCGGCGCCGCGAACAGCCACCACTGCGACTTCGGATACTCTTCGAGCACCGGACGGGTGATCTTGGTATCCTTCTTGAAGCCCTTCGGACCGGCAATGCCCTGGCGACCGTCGAGCAGGTCGGCGAGACGGCCGTAGACGTTACGGTCGAGAATCGCCTGCTCGTCGTCGCGGTCCTTGGCGAGACGCTCGATCTCTTCCCGCTCGATCGCCAGCGCGCGCTCGTCCTTGTCGACACCGTGACGGTTGAACACGCGGACTTCGACGATGGTGCCCTGCACGCCCGGCGGCACCCGCAGCGAGGTGTCGCGAACGTCCGAGGCCTTTTCGCCGAAGATGGCGCGCAGCAGCTTCTCTTCCGGCGTCATCGGGCTTTCGCCCTTCGGCGTGATCTTGCCGACCAGGATGTCGCCGGCGCGAACTTCGGCGCCGATATAGACGATGCCGGCTTCGTCGAGGTCTTCAGCGCTTCTTCCGACACGTCGGGAATGTCGCGCGTGATTTCCTCCGGACCCAGCTTGGTATCGCGGGCCATCACTTCGAACTCTTCGATGTGGATCGAAGTGAAGACGTCTTCCTTCACGATCCGCTCGGAGAGCAGGATCGAGTCTTCGAAGTTGTAGCCGTTCCACGGCATGAACGCGACGAGCACGTTGCGGCCGAGCGCGAGCTCGCCGAGATCGGTCGACGGACCGTCGGCGATGATGTCGCCCTTGGCGACGTGGTCACCGACCTTCACCAGCGGACGCTGGTTGATGCAGGTCGACTGGTTCGAGCGCTGGTACTTCATCAGCCGGTAGATATCGACGCCCGACTTGGTCGGATCGAGATCTTCGGTGGCGCGGATGACGATACGAGTCGCGTCGATCTGGTCGATGACACCGGTGCGGCGCGCGGCGATCGCCGCGCCCGAGTCACGGGCGACCACGCCTTCCATACCGGTGCCGACGAACGGAGCCTCGGCGCGAACCAGCGGCACCGCCTGGCGCTGCATGTTCGAGCCCATCAGCGCGCGGTTGGCGTCGTCGTTCTCGAGGAACGGGATCAGCGCCGCGGCGACCGAAACCAGTTGCTTCGGCGACACGTCCATGTAGTCGACCTGGTCGGCCGGCATCGGCACGACGTCGCGGGTGCCGCCAGCACGACAGACCACCAGATCGTCGGTGAACTTGCCCTTGGCGTCGAGCGACACGTTGGCCTGAGCGACCGCGTAGCGGCCCTCTTCCATCGCCGACAGATACACCACCTCGTCGGTGACGCGGCCTTCCTTGACCTTGCGGTACGGCGTCTCGACGAAGCCATACTTGTTGACGCGGGCGAAGGTCGCCAGCGAGTTGATCAGACCAATGTTCGGGCCTTCCGGCGTCTCGATCGGGCAGATACGACCGTAGTGGGTCGGATGCACGTCGCGGACTTCGAAGCCGGCGCGCTCGCGGGTCAGCCCCCCCGGGCCAAGCGCTGAGAGACGGCGCTTGTGGGTGATTTCCGAAAGCGGGTTGGTCTGGTCCATGAACTGCGACAGCTGCGACGAACCGAAGAACTCGCGCACCGCGGCCGCCGCCGGCTTGGCGTTGATCAGGTCCTGCGGCATCACGGTGTCGATGTCGACACTCGACATGCGCTCCTTGATGGCACGCTCCATGCGCAGCAGGCCGATGCGATACTGATTTTCCATCAGCTCGCCGACCGAACGCACACGGCGGTTGCCGAGATGGTCGATGTCGTCGATCTCGCCCTTGCCGTCACGCAGACCGACCAGGGTCTGGATCACCGCCAGGATGTCCTCCTTGCGCAGCGTGCGATGCGTATCGGGCGCATCGAGGTCGAGGCGCATGTTCATCTTGACGCGGCCGACGGCCGACAGGTCGTAGCGCTCGCTATCGAAGAACAGCGACTGGAACATGTTCTGCGCCGACTCGAGCGTCGGCGGCTCGCCCGGGCGCATCACCCGGTAGATGTCGAACAGCGCGTCTTCGCGCGTCATGTTCTTGTCGGCGTTCAGCGTATTGCGGATATACGGGCCGACATTGACGTGGTCGATGTCGAGCAGCGGCAGTTCCTTGTAGCCCTGCTCGTTCAGCGCCTTCAGCGACTTCTCGGTGATCTCTTCGCCGGCTTCGGCGTAGATCTCGCCGGTCTTCGGGTTGACGAGATCCTCGGCCAGGTAGTTGCCGACCAGCTCTTCGTCGTTCATGCGCAGCGCCTTGAGCCCCTTCTCCTGGAGCTGGCGGGCGGCGCGCACGGTGAGCTTCTTGCCGGCTTCGAGCACGACCTTGCCGGTGTCGGCGTCGATCAGGTCGTTGACGGTCGAGTAGCCACGGAAGCGGGCGGCGTCGAACGGCACGCGCCAGCCTTCCTTGGTGCGCTTGTAGAGGATCTTCTTGTAGAAGGTCGACAGGATCTCTTCGCCGTCGAGGCCGAGGGCGAACATCAGCGACGTCACCGGAATCTTGCGGCGACGGTCGATTCGCGCGAACACGATGTCCTTGGCGTCGAACTCGATGTCGAGCCACGAGCCGCGATACGGGATGACGCGGGCGGCGAACAGCAGTTTGCCCGACGAATGGGTCTTGCCCTTGTCGTGGTCGAAGAACACGCCCGGCGAACGGTGCATCTGCGAGACGATGACGCGCTCGGTGCCATTGACGATGAAGGTACCGTTCATGGTCATGAGCGGGATGTCGCCCATGTAGACGTCCTGCTCCTTGATGTCCTTGACGGAGCGGGCGCCGGTTTCTTCGTCGATATCG
>NZ_BADD01000064.1 GCF_000333455.1 Rhodopseudomonas sp. B29 | reverse complement strand
GGCTACTACCAGTGGGACAGCAACTGGAAATTCACCGGCCGCGCCGGCGTGCAGTGGTTCGGCGGCATCGACCTGCTGGAGCGAAGTCCAGTGGACGGCTTCACCGGCCCGACCGTCCGTCTCGACCTCGACAAGATGGACGACAACGACAACCGCCTGTTCGGCGTCACCGCCCAGATCGCCTGGACGCCGCAGCCGACCTATCAGCTGATCCTGCGAACGCCGCTGTATCTGCGGCGGAACTGAGCGATTGCGGGGAAGCCGTCATCCTGAGGTGCGAGCGCAGCGAGCCTCGAAGGATGACAGCCACGGCGCGGAGTCCATCCTTCGAGGCGCGCAAGAGCGCGCACCTCGGGATGACGCTGCAATTCGTAGTAAACGCTGCGTGGGCAACAACGCTCCGTCATGCCCGGGCTCGTCCCGGGCATCCACGAATTGAGCGCCGCAACGCTGAAAAACGTGGATGGCCGGGACGAGCCCGGCCATGACGGCGTGGTGAGGGAGCTAACTAAAACGAATACTCCACGCCTACCGTCAACCCCTGAAACAGAGTACTGGAGCCACGGTCGATGCTGCGCGCCGAGACGCTGCTCGGGGTTGTCCAGGTCTGCTGGATTTGCGCAGGCGCCAGTGCGATGCCTTCGAGCCATAGCGCCTCATAGCCGAGCTTCAGCGCGGCAACGTCGGTGAAGCGATACTTCGCCACCAGCCCGCCCTCGGCGACCAACGCCGCCGAATTGGTCGACGACTGCGCCGGGTAGAGCTGCTTCTGCATGCTCACCAGCGTGAGCTGCTTGGCGCGGTTGTCGTAGACGCCGGCCTTGATGGAGCCATCGACTGAGAAGCGTCCGAACTCCCAGAGCGCGGCCTTGGCGCCGATCTGGATGCCGTAGAGATCGTTGGTGGTCTCGGTCGTCCAGAACGGCGGATTGACGACGACTGGACTGCCGGGGACCGGCACCGCATTGCTGAGCCGGCTCGGGATGTTGAACTTCCATAGCGGCTGGCCGAGATCGGCCGGATCCAGCGTTCCTTCGAGCTTGTCGCTGAGCTGCAGCCAACGAATACCCGCGAGCAGTGTGACGCGCGGGGACAATTCCAGACGCACATTGGCCTCCAGGCTGTGCAGCCGCGTATCGTCCTCCCACGCCATCGACTGATAGGAATAGTCCTGCGTCTGCCAGAACGTGCCTGGAGCCTTCATCACCAACCATTGTGCAGGGTTCTCTGGCCCGGTGGATTTGGAGGCTTGCAGCCTTACTCCGAAATAGGACAGCTCGGCGCCGAGGCCGGACGGATCGCGGTAGCTCAGGCCGAGCTTAGGCCCGGCTGCCAGATGCTGACTGAGCCCGCTGCTGTTCAGCGCTTCCACGCCGGGCACGTTGGTCGTGTTCGGGCCGACCGGAGTCCACCACGGCACGTCGCCCGGAACGAGCGCCACCAGAGGCTGATGACCCGAGCCGGAGCGGCTGAGAAACAGCGCTTCGGTGGAGATTGTCCAGCGCGGCAGGCTGAGTGGGCGCTCCTCGGCAGACGCCGCGGAGGAATAAACGAGCGCAGCCACTAGCGAGCAGAAAACGGACAGCAAAGCGACTGGCGCGCGTGCGCCTGCGCTTTCGCGCTGATATCTGCTACTCCGAAGCAGTGCCATCGGCCAGAGACTCGCGTGTCAGCCGCCAAGATGCACAGCTTGCATCGTCGGCGGCCGATTCGGATCTTCGCGAGTCTACTTAGTTCGGCCTAGCCGGCCTTAATCGTCGTCATCCTCGTCGTCTTCATCATCATCATCGTCGTCATCGCGGCCGCCGCTGACGTGGTGCTTCTGGTCGTCCCAGAGCTTGCGATAGACGCCGTTCTTGGCCAGCAGCTCGGCGTGGCTGCCGCGCTCGATGGCCTGGCCGCCGGAGATGACGATGATTTCGTCCATGTCGACCACCGAGGCCAAGCGATGCGTCGAGAAGATCATGGTGCGGCCGCGGGCCAGCTTCATCAGCGTCTTGTTGATCGCCGCCTCGGTGGTCTGGTCGAGCGCCGAGGTGGCTTCGTCGAGCAGCAGCACGGACGGGTTGCGCAAAATGGCGCGGGCGATGGCGATGCGCTGGCGCTGACCGCCCGACAGCGTGTCGCCGCGCTCGCCGACCTGGGTATCGTATTTGTCCGGCATCGACATGATGTAGCGATGGATCTCGGCCTTCTTGGCGGCCTCGATCACCTCCTGATCGGTGGCGCCTTCCTTGCCGAGCCGGATGTTCTCGCGGATCGACATGTTGAACAGCATGTTCTCCTGGAACACCACCGCCATCGAGTGGCGTAGCGAGTCGAGTGTCACCTTGCGCACGTCGACGCCGTCGATCGTCACCCTGCCCTCGTCCGGCTGATACAGCCGCAGGATCAGATTGAGCAGCGTGCTCTTGCCGGAGCCCGACGGGCCGACCACCGCGATGGTCTTGCCGGCCTTCAGCTTGAGGCTGAGATTATCCAGCACCGGCCGCTGCGCGCCTTCGTAGGAGAAGGTCACGCGCTCGAAGGCGATGTTGTCGGTGATGCGCGGCAGCTCGGCGGCGCCGGCGCGATCGGCGATCGGGGTCGGCTCGTCGAGCAGCTCTTCCATGTGGCGGACCGCGGCCGAGGCTTGGATCGCCACCGGGATGAACTGCATCAGATGCGCGATGTTGTAGGACACTTCCCAGAAAGCGCTCTCGAAAGTGACGAAAGTGCCGACCGTGATCTGGCCCTTGGTGGCCAGATACGCACCGAGCGCCAGCACCATCAAGTGCAACAGCAGCACCGCCACCGTCACCGAGCGCTCGACCATCGAGGTCAGGAAGGTGGCGCGGGCCATCTTCTGCCGCGTCGTCTCGTTGCGCAGCGCGAACACGCCGAACATCTTGCGCTGCAGGCTGAACGCCTTGATCACCGCCTGCGCCGCGACATTCTCCTGGACCACGCCGAGCAGGCCGGCTTCCTGAACCTTCTGCTCGTAATTGGCCTGCACCGCCTTCGGCGTGAGGATGCGCGGGCCGATCAGCGTGATCGGGAACACAAGCAGCGCCACCAGCGCGAGCTGCCAGTTGAGGAACAGCATCAGGATGATGCCGGCGATCAGCTCGAGGAACGGCAGCAGCGCGGTGTTGGCAAGGATTTCCACGACGCTTTCAAACGCCGACATGTCGATCGAGAATCGCGACAGCGTCTCGCCGCGCTTGGTGCGCGCGAAATAACCAGCTGGCAGCTTCTGGACGTGATCGAACAGCCGCTTGCGGACGTCGGCGACGACGCAGGCGGCGAGCCGCGCGTCCCAGCGCTCGTACCACACCGCGACGATCGACGTGATGATGCCCGCGACGGCGAGCACCGACAGGATTTTGTACAGTTCCTGGAAGTCCTCTTCGCCGAGCGCGTCGTCGATCAGGAACTTCAGGCTGAGCGGCATGATGACGTTGAACAGCGTCTCGACGAGAACGCCGAACACCACGAACGCCAGCATCTTCCTGTAATTGGCGACGGCCGGGCGGATGAAGCGCGCGATCGTGGCGAGCGCGCCGGCAGCCTCGCGGGCGGTGAAGACGACGAGTTCCTCGTCGTCATCCTCATCGTCCTCTTCGTCGTCTTCCGCCTCGTCGTCGTCCTCGTCATCCTCGTCGTCGTCATCGGACGGCGGCGCCGGCTTCTTGTCGGGCGGTCCCTTCTTGTCGAGTGCGGGCTTCAATGCCGGCGTGATGCTCGGCACCACCGGCGCGGCAGCGCCGACCGGCATCGCGAATTTTTCGTCGAGCGGCGAAGATACGGCGTCACCGGGCGCGGCGCCCGGCGCGCTAGCCGACGGGTCGGCAGGAGCCGGAGCAGCCGGCGGCTTGTCGGAAGGCCTACGCTTGCGCGCCATGAAAGGAACCGGTGAGGACGGGCCCGATCGTCGTGATCGCGGACCGCGGCTGGTACCAAACCGAACCGCGGCGCGAACTTACGCGATCATTGCTGATCGGCAAAGCGGCGCGTCAGTCTTCGTCGTCTTCGTCCTCGACCTTGTCGAAGAACGAGTAACGCAGACTGTCCGCGTCGTTGTACCACTGACCCGGGCCGCGATTGGCCTTCAGCGTCAGCTCCCACAGCGCATCGCCGACGTCGTTGCGATGCATCGACAGATCGAAACCGTTGTTGAAGAACAGCTCCGACCATTCCCACCAGGTGCCGAGCTTCTTGACGCCGCGCAAGAGGTCGTAGCGGTCGATCAAATCAGCTTCCATGTCGCTGGTGACCGATCCGAACACCAGACCGGTGCGGGTGACGCGCTGCAATTCGCGGATCGCCTTGGCGGCGCGGTTCTCGGCGACGTGGCACAGGCTGGTTTCGAACACGATGTCGAACTCGTCGTCTTCGAACGGCAGGTCGGTGATCGAGCCGAGCTTGTTGTAGGGCTTCAGCGCCGGCGCCGTCTTGGCGACGATGCCGCGGTTGTTGTCGACACCGAAGGCGTCGACGCCGCGGCTGCGCAGCGCGCCGACCAGTTCGCCCGACGCGGAGCCGGCGATCAGCAGCTTGTAGCCGTGCTCCAGGCCCCACACCGTGCGGATCATCTCCATCAGGTAGTCGGGATCGGTGAAGCGGTTCCAGACCTCGCGATACGGGCCCTGGTTGCGATAGTTCTCGAAATAAGCGCGGTCGATCTTGTCGCTGGCGCCCGCGCCGCCCTGCCTGGCGCGGCGCAATTTCATCGTCTCGGTGACGATGATGTCGGTCGCCGCATCCGACGAGTCGAACAGGCCGTTGAGCGTCGAGTCGAACAGATAGTCGCCCACCACGACGAAGCCCGGATGGTTCTTCGGCTCGGGGCGATGATTGGTCATGACGTCCCGCACCGGCAGGCCGCCGGGGATGCAATTGACCGACGACAGCCAGCGATGGGTCTTGCCCTCGAGGAAATGCTCGCGCGAATTGCCGATCTCGGCCGGCAGCGACTTCAGCGCCAGGTCGATCAGCTCCTTGTCGGTGAGGTTGGAGAACGCCAGCGCGTCAGAGCCGGCGATCAGGAAGTTGAGCACACCGTATTTGCCGACGTCGTGGCGCGAGCCTTCGTTGTAGACGCAGCAGCCGCCGAACGCCTCCGACATGAACCAGGAGCCCGGGATCTTGTCGCCCCAGAACGGCGAATCGAACAGCAACGAGATGCGCAGATAGTGCGCCGGGCGGTCGAAATAGGCGACGTGCTTGACCATCGCCTTGCGCAGCTCTTCGTTGCCCCAGTCCAGCGTCGCCAGCCAGTTGTGCGGCAGGCACATCAGCACGAGATCGAAGTCGCGCGTCTCCGGCCCCTTGCCGTTCATCATCTTCAGTTCATAGCGGCCGGTATCGGTCTTGCCGACCTTGAGGACACGATGGTTGAACTGGATGTCGGCGTCGACTTCGGAGCGCAGGCACTCGATCAACTGCTCGTTGCCGTTCTGGATCGAATACAGGCCGATATAGCCGTCGATATCCATCACGAAGTTCTTGAGCGCGTTGAGGCCGTTGGTGTTGTGCGGCTCGGTGGCGATGTCGGACTTCGCCATCACCTTGAAGAAACGCTTGGCGGTCGGATCTTCGACTTCCTTGTCCAGCAGCGCGTCGGCGCTGGTCCACGCCCAGGGATGCTCGTTGTCGTGCGCGCCCACGCCTTCGTAGTACTCGAGCGGGTCCATCTGCTCGGTCAGCTTCTTGCGGAAGCCCAGGATCGCCTCGGCGGTCTTGTCGCCGTACTTCTTGCGCATGCCGGGGACGTCGTTGAGCAGCTCACCGTCGAGCTGCACCTGTTCGGCGTCCATCGGGATGGTCTGCAGGCCGAAGTGCTGGACCAGCTCGCGCAGCGGGTCGGGCCCGGTCATCGAATAATCGTACAGCTCGGCGACGCCGGCCTCGTACATCGCCGGAGCGGATTCGAACTTCTGGGTGACGATCTTGCCGCCGATTCGATCGGACGCTTCGAAGATCGTGACCCGGCACAGCGGGCCAAGCTTGCGCTTCAGATACCAGGCGCTCATCAAGCCGCCCGGACCACCACCAACGATTGCAAGATCAAACATGTCGCTCTTTCAACGCATCGGCGCGGCCATCCAAAGCCGCGCTTCCATCCGATTGCGCTCATCGCCCGTTTGACACAGACGCCGCGTCGAAACCAGTGCAACTCCAAAGCTTTGCGTTGATTTCGAAGGCACGCGACGCGGGTCACTGGGCGGTTCGTCGCCAGCCTTCACAAAGCGGCTTTTCACCTGAAGGGAAGATGAACAAGGCGTTCGGCGGCGCACAAATGCTGGACGCCTGGAAAGATTGCTGCCGAGATGAGCAATCGCGCCACAGCACGACAGGAGCGACCAACAAAAAGGCCGGCCCGAAGGCCGGCCTTTTCGCGATTGCATTGCAGAAGCCCGATTACTCCGCCGGCGGCAGCGACAGCGGTTCGGCTTCCGGGGTCGCCGGCACGATCGGGGCCTGCTTCTCGCGCTCGTCGAGAATGAGGCGATCGCGCTTGGTGGCGACTTCGCGAATCTTGGCCATCGAGGCGCCGGTGCCGGCCGGGATCAGGCGGCCGACGATGACGTTTTCCTTGAGGCCTTCCAGCGGGTCCACCTTGCCGTTGACGGCGGCTTCGGTGAGCACGCGGGTGGTCTCCTGGAACGACGCCGCCGAGAAGAACGACCGGGTCTGCAGCGACGCCTTGGTGATGCCGAGCAGCACCGGGTTGCCGGTGGCGGGCTTCTTGCCCTCCTCGACCGCCTTGGCGTTGAGCGCGTTGAACTCGATCTTGTCGACCTGTTCACCCGAGATCATGTCGGTATCACCCTGATCGGTGATCTCGATCTTCTGCAGCATCTGCCGGACGATGACCTCGATGTGCTTATCGTTGATCAACACGCCCTGCAGCCGGTAGACCTCCTGGATTTCGTTGACCAGATAGGCAGCGAGTTCCTCGATGCCCTTGATCGCCAGGATGTCGTGCGGCGCCGGATTGCCCTCGACGATGAAATCGCCCTTTTCGACGATGTCGCCGTCCTGCAAGTGGATGTGCTTGCCCTTCGGGATCAGGTACTCGCGCGCCTCTTCGTCCTTGTCCATCGGCTCGATCGAGATGCGACGCTTGTTCTTGTAGTCGCGACCGAACCGGATGGTGCCGGCGATTTCGGCGATGATCGCCGCATCCTTCGGCTTGCGCGCTTCGAACAGCTCCGCCACCCGCGGCAGACCGCCGGTGATGTCGCGCGTCTTGGCGCTTTCCGTCGAGATACGGGCGAGGATGTCGCCGGGCTTCACCTGGGCGCCGATATCGACCGACAGAATGGCGTCGACCGAGAGCATGTAGCGGGCGTCACCACCGCGCGCCAGCTTCAGCACCTTGCCGTCCTTGCCCTTGATCACGATGGCCGGACGCAGGTCCGCACCACCGCGGCTCGAGCGCCAGTCGATGACGATACGCTTGGCGATACCGGTGGATTCGTCGAGCGTTTCGGAGATCGACTGATCTTCGATCAGGTCTTCGAAATCGATCGTGCCTTCCACCTCGGTCAGGATCGGCCGGGTGTACGGATCCCACTCGGCGATACGCTGGCCGCGCTTGACCATGTCGCCCTCGTCGACGTGCAGACGCGCGCCGTACTGGATGCGATGGGTCGCCCGCTCGGTACCGTCCGGGTCGACGATCGCCACCACCATGTTGCGCACCATCGCGACCGAATGGCCTTCGCCGTTCTTCGCAATGCCGCGGTTCTTGATGACGATCTTGCCGTCGAAGTTCGACTCGATCACCGACTGCTCGTTGATCTGAGCCGCACCGCCGATGTGGAAGGTACGCATCGTCAGCTGCGTGCCGGGCTCACCGATCGACTGCGCGGCGATGACGCCGACAGCTTCACCGTGGTTGACCGGCGTACCGCGGGCGAGATCGCGCCCGTAGCACTTGGCGCAGATGCCGTTGACCAGCTCGCAGGTCAGCGCCGAGCGGATCTTGACCTCCTGGATGCCGGCCTGCGTCACCGCCTCGAGGTGACGCTCTTCCATCAGCGTACCGCGCGGGATGACGATCTCGTTGGTCGCCGGATCGCGCACGTCCTCGCCCGCGGTGCGGCCGAGGATACGGCTGCCCAGCGACGCGACGACGGTGCCGGCGTCGACGATCGCCCGCATCTTGATGCCGAGCGAGGTGCCACAGTCATCAGCGTTGATGATGCAGTCCTGCGCCACGTCGACCAGACGGCGGGTCAGATAGCCCGAGTTCGCGGTCTTCAACGCGGTGTCCGCGAGGCCCTTACGGGCGCCGTGGGTCGAGTTGAAGTACTCGAGAACCGAGAGGCCTTCCTTGAAGTTCGAGATGATCGGCGTCTCGATGATCTCACCCGACGGCTTGGCCATCAGGCCGCGCATACCGGCGAGCTGACGCATCTGCGCGGGCGAACCACGCGCACCGGAGTGGGCCATCATGTAGATCGAGTTGACCTGCTGTTCGGCCCCGTCCGAGCTCTTCCGAACCGCGGAGATCTCCTTCATCATCTCCTTGGCGATTTCCTCGGTGGCCTTCGACCAGGCGTCGACCACCTTGTTGTACTTCTCGCCGTGAGTGATGAGACCGTCGTTGTACTGCTGCTCGAAATCCTTCGCCAGCGTACGGGTGGTGTCGACGATCTTCCACTTCGAGTGCGGGACGACCATGTCGTCCTTGCCGAACGAGATGCCCGCCTTGAAGGCGTTGAAGAAGCCGAGCGCCATGATGCGGTCGCAGAAGATCACCGTCTCCTTCTGACCGCAGTGACGGTAGACCTGATCGATGACGCTGGAGATTTCGCGCTTGGTCATCAGCTTGTTGATGACCTCGAACGGCAGCTTCTTCGACTTCGGCAGAACCTGGCCGAGCAGAATGCGGCCGGCGGTGGTGTCGACCAGCCGCTGATACGGCTTGCCTTCCTCGTCGAGCGAATCCCAGCGGTACTTGATCTTGGTGTGGAGGTGGATGACCTTCGAGTACAGAGCGTGCTCGAGCTCGGCGAGATCGCCGAACACCTTGCCCTCGCCCGGCAGGCCTTCCCGCATGATCGACAGGTAGTACAGGCCGAGCACGATGTCCTGCGACGGCACGATGATCGGCTGGCCGTTCGCGGGATGCAGGATGTTGTTGGTCGACATCATCAGCACGCGCGCTTCCAGCTGCGCTTCGAGCGACAGCGGGACGTGCACGGCCATCTGGTCGCCGTCGAAGTCGGCGTTGAACGCGGCGCAGACCAGCGGGTGCAGCTGGATCGCCTTGCCCTCGATCAGCACCGGCTCGAACGCCTGAATGCCGAGACGATGCAGCGTCGGCGCGCGGTTCAGCAGCACCGGATGCTCGCGAATGACTTCGTCGAGGATGTCCCAAACCTCGGGACGCTCCTTCTCGACGAGCTTCTTCGCCTGCTTGACGGTGGTGGACAGACCCTTGGCGTCGAGCCGCGAGTAGATGAACGGCTTGAACAGTTCGAGCGCCATCTTCTTCGGCAGGCCGCACTGATGCAGCTTGAGCTCCGGACCGACGACGATGACCGAACGGCCCGAATAGTCGACGCGCTTGCCGAGCAGGTTCTGACGGAACCGGCCCTGCTTGCCCTTCAACATGTCGGCGAGCGACTTCAGCGGACGCTTGTTGGCGCCGGTGATGACGCGACCGCGGCGGCCGTTGTCGAACAGCGCGTCCACAGCTTCCTGCAGCATGCGCTTTTCGTTGCGGATGATGATGTCCGGCGCACGCAGCTCCATCAGGCGCTTCAACCGGTTGTTTCGGTTGATGACGCGGCGATAGAGGTCGTTGAGGTCCGACGTCGCGAAGCGGCCGCCGTCGAGCGGCACCAGCGGACGCAGGTCCGGCGGGATCACCGGCACGACGGTCAGGATCATCCACTCCGGCTTGTTACCGGAGAAGCGGAACGCCTCGACGATCTTCAGCCGCTTGGCGAGCTTCTTGTGCTTGATGTCGGAGTCGGTCTCGGCCATCTCGACGCGCAGCTGCGCATCGATCTTTTCGAGATCAAGGCCCTTCAGCAATTCACGGATGGCCTCGGCGCCGATCATGGCGGTGAAGCTGTCCTGGCCGTACTCGTCCTGGGCGCGGAGGTACTCTTCCTCCGACAGCAGCTGACGCTCCTTGAGCGAGGTCAGACCCGGCTCCAGCACCACGTAGTATTCGAAGTACAGGATGCGCTCGAGGTCCTTCAGCGTCATGTCGAGCAGCTGCCCGATACGCGACGGCAAGGACTTCAGGAACCAGATGTGAGCGACCGGCGCCGCCAGCTCGATGTGGCCCATGCGCTCGCGACGGACGCGGGAAAGCGTCACTTCGACCGAGCACTTCTCGCAGATGATGCCCTTGTACTTCATCCGCTTGTACTTGCCGCACAAGCACTCGTAGTCCTTGATCGGCCCGAAGATGCGGGCGCAGAACAGACCGTCGCGCTCGGGCTTGAAGGTGCGGTAGTTGATGGTCTCCGGCTTCTTGATCTCGCCGTAGGACCACGACAGAATCTTCTCCGGCGACGCGATCGAAATCCGGATCTGGTCGAAGACCTGAGCCGGCGTCGTCGGGTTGAACAGATTCATAATCTCTTGGTTCATCGCCATCTCCTCGACACCGTTGGAGCTGCGCACTCCGCGGGTCGGTTAAATCCTTGGTCCGTCCCCTCTCCCGCTTGCGGGAGAGGCTGAGGATTGAGGCCGCTTCCTCGCCAGGAAGAGCCCCGTCCGCCGGATCGTGCCGGCGGCCTCCCCCGCGCGGGGGAGGCGAACGCTGACGCTTACTCGGCCGCCTCGGCCGGCGGCGGTACGCCGAGCTTCGAGTTGTGCAGGTCGACGTTGAGGCCGAGCGAGCGCATTTCCTTGACGAGCACGTTGAACGATTCCGGGATACCGGCCTCGAACGTGTCGTCGCCGCGCACGATCGCCTCGTACACCTTGGTGCGGCCGGCGACGTCGTCCGACTTCACCGTCAGCATCTCCTGCAGCGTGTAGGCGGCGCCGTAGGCTTCGAGGGCCCACACCTCCATTTCCGCGAAGCGCTGGGCACCGAACTGCGCCTTGCCTCCCAGCGGCTGCTGGGTGACGAGCGAGTACGGACCGATCGA
>NZ_BADD01000065.1 GCF_000333455.1 Rhodopseudomonas sp. B29 | reverse complement strand
GCCTGCGGCACAATCCCGTATTTCGTCACCCCAGAGTGAATGGCGCATGGCGCGGGAGCGCGACGGGGCGCCTATGCGCTGGCGAAGTTTTGCTTCCTCGCCTCGCTTGCCGCCGCGGTGGCGCTCAATCTGCACAAGCTGTCTTTCCTGATCATCATCGTGCCGGCGATCCTGTTGCTGTTCATTGCCTTCGGCCTGATCAGCAACTGGACGTACAAGGCCACCAACCATCCCCTCCCCGGCGCGCTGGCCAATGCTGTCCTATTCGCCTGGGCGATCGCGGTGACGTTCCCGATGGTGGTGACGTGACCGGCCTCGAACTCTGGCCGGCCGGCGGGCGACCCTGGCGCCTCGTCACCGACACGGTGATGGGTGGCGTCTCGCAAGGCACGGTGCAACTCACCGAGATCGAGGGTCAGCCGGCGGCGCGGATGCGCGGCGCGGTCTCAACCGAAAACAACGGCGGCTTCATTCAGATCGCTTTGGACCTCGCCTCGGATGGCAGTGCTTTCGACGCCTCGCGTTTCACCGGCCTCGGCCTAGAAGTGTCTGGCAACGGCGAGAGCTACGGCGTGCATCTGCGCACCACCGAGTTGGTGCGACCGCAGCATTCCTACCGGTCGTCCTTCACGGCGACTACCAAGCTCGAGCGCCTTGAGTTCCCGTTCGCGCAGTTTGTGCCGCATCGCGTCGAAACGCCGCTGAACGTCGCGCGGCTGCGGCGGATCGGGCTGGTGGCCATCGGCCGCGCCTTTGACGCAGATCTATCCGTCGCCCGGCTTTGGCTCTATTGATCGGACAAGCTGACTTATGGCGAATGGCGATGCCCGCCGCCGCTGATTAGAGAAGCGAAACGATGTTCGGACGAAGGCGCGACGAGCCCGGCCCCGGTCAAGAATCGGTTTGGGACTATCCGCGCCCACCGCGGCTGGAACCGGTCGCCTCCCGATTGCGCGTGGAGTTCGACGGCGTGACCATCGCCGACACTGTCGCAGGATTTCGCGTGCTCGAAACCAGCCACCCGCCGGTCTACTACATCCCGCCCACCGATATCCGGATGGATATGATGCGCGCGGCGCCCGGACATTCCTGGTGCGAGTTTAAGGGCGAAGCGAGCTACTGGTCGATCGAGACCGCGGATCGGCGTGCCGAGAACGTAGCCTGGAGCTACCAGACGCCCTCCCCGGATTTCAAGGCAATCGCCGGCTGTCTGGCATTCTATGCTTCGCGCGTCGACGCGTGCTATGTCGGCGACGAACGCGTGCAGCCGCAGCAAGGTGACTTTTACGGCGGCTGGATCACCTCGACCGTCGTCGGCCCCTTCAAAGGCGGCCCGGGGACGCGCGGATGGTAGCTCGGCACGATCACGCCGCTGGATTGTGGACGCCACCGCTGAATGCGCCGGCGCCGCGCGACTTATGCACCGATTGCGGCGTATCGCGGATGAGCGATCCGAAGCGCTGCGGCCAGGCCTGCCAGTTCATCAAGCCCGACTATCCGGCGATGGAGCTGAAGATCCACGGCCGCAGGCGCGATCCTTCGCGCGCTGACGAAGCGTTCTTCGGCCCCTATCGCCGTATGCTGCAGGCGGCGATGAAGGAGCCGCGCGACGGCGCGCAATGGACCGGCATCACCACCACCATCGGCCAGCGCCTGCTGGAGACCGGCGCGGTTGATGCAGTGCTGAACATGACGGCCGATCCGCACGACAAGTGGAAGCGGGTGCCGGTGCTGGTGACCAACCCCGAAGACATGGCGCGCTGCCGCGGCATGCGG